>NZ_CM001775.1:2855769-3155769 GCF_000332235.1 Geminocystis herdmanii PCC 6308
CCCTAAGGGATAAAGATCACGAAATCGTAACAATTTGTTTTATTTGTTTACATTGATACGTCCCTAAATCCCCAATACTGGGGACTTCAATTTATTAATTCATTCATTCTCCCCCAAAGTTGGGGGCAGGGGGGAAGTTTGATCGAGTTTAGAGGGAGTTCGATCGAGTTTTGGGATTGCTTCGTGCCTCGCAATGACGGATAAGAGAGTTCGATCGTGTTTAGAAGGAGGTTCGATCGAGGTTATAGGGTTCGATCGATTTTAGAGATTGCTTCGTTACCTCGCAATGACAGGATAGAGGAGTTTGATCGTCAAAGGTTGAGCAGTTTGATCGAACTTTAAAATTTGCATTAACGATTAATTAACTGCTCAAATTCTTCCAAAGATTTAACACTAATTGTCGATAAATGTAACTGTTTTAAGAAAGCTAAATCATCAATTTTTTTGAGGGAATCTTCTATACTTTTTGGTACAGAATTAAACCGTAGTTTAAGTAAATCAAGAATATCTTGTTCACGAGTTTCTTTCGCTCCTTTTTTTTCACCTCTTGCTAAAGCACGTTTTTCAATATTAGTTAATAAGGGCATTTTTCTTTCCTCCTGAAATTGTGTTAATTTATCTTCAAATTTTAGTTGTAAATCTTCTGATAATGTCATCATTAAATCAATGACTTTGTATAAATCGACTATTTCTTTTCTGTTGTAACCTTTTTCGTAAAGTAAACGGGATAGATTCCATTTCCATTGTTCCCTTTCTGATAAATTACTGGTAGTGGCTTTCGTTTTTATATGTGCCATCACTACGATCGCAAATAGATTGTTACTTTGCTCTAATTCCTCCCATGAATAATCTTGTAATTTAATAATCGAAAAGTCTAGTTTTAATTTACTTTTTCCTAACCCATATTCATAAGAATTAGGTCGCCATTTTTTACTGTCATCTCCTAGTATAGCTAAACTAATTACTGGTTTATTATACAGGTCAAAAGCTCGATAATTATAAATAAACATTCTTTGGGGAAATTGCTTATCATACTGACTTTGCACCTCAATATGGATTAATAACCACACTTCTTGATTATTTAATAACCAAACCTGAAATAGTTTATCGGCATGACGAGTTTCTGTTTCAGCAGAGGCTGTGATTTGTTCTAATTCTTTATCCAAAGGTATTGGTGTTTTTTCCCAATTAATTTGACTATGAATATCGGGATAAAAAAAGATTAAAAAAGACTCAAAATAATCTCCTATAATCTCTTTCCATGATTCATCATAATTTGCTGTTATTTCTGACATTTAAGCAAAGTTTTTAGATTTTCCTAATTGTAACTCTAATTTTTAGCTTTTTGTCAAGGAGTAAAGAGATTGCTTTGTGCCTCGCCATGAGGAGGATTCGATCGCGCAGCACCGCTTTTAGCGATCAATTTTGGAGATTGCTTCGTACCTCGCAATGACAGGATAAGGGAGGTTCGATCGTATTTTTGCTTGATGATGTTGGGTTGCAATTCGTTTAACCCAACCTATGGGATTAATTGGGAGTGTGGTTAATTAACCAATTTTCTAAATCGTTAATATCCTGAAAATCTAATAACGCTTCTCCTAATGATTCTAATTGAGGAATGGATAACGCTCGAACTTTTGCTTGTAAAGCATCACTGAGATTACCACAACGGCGAGTTAACAAGCGGATAACGATATTTGCTTCTCCCTCATTACGTCCAATTTGTAAAACTTGTTGATAAAAACGAGTCTGGGTTACGTCTGCTTCTCTTAAGTTAATCATTTTTTGTATCTCCTCGATGGTTAGTTTAGGGAATTTATTTACCAGTATAGCCTCCACTAAATCTAATCTTAAGTTAAACTCCTCTTGAGTTTGAGTGTTTTCTAAGATTTTATTAGCTTCGGATACTGCGTCATTTTCTGGGGTAACGATTAATTTTAATGTTGCTAAATTTGTACTTAAATTTTCTTGATTTAACAAGTCGGATAAAAATAATCTTTGCACTCTTTTATCTAGCAAATCTCCATGAGGAATTTCACAACCTAATTCTTGATTACGGTTATTTAATATTAACAATCCTCGCCAATTTCTTTTGACTTTATACTGATGAATATAGACGAATATTCCCCCAAAATAACGACTGTAAAATTCTGTGTTATTCTGCATTTGTGCTTCGAGAAACACAAGGGGGACATTTTCATCACTGCCGAGGGGTGTTAATAATCCATCAAGACGAAACTCTTTTTCTTTGATTACGGGAGCGTTATAATCAAACTGACAACCTTCGGGAATTTCGGGGATTAATTCGGAGATGAGACTGGGTTGAGTTAAAAAGATACGGTAAAATAACTTATCGGTTTTCACTTTATCGGTTTCACAGATTTTATTCTTTATTTTATCAGAGTACGATCACTAAAAGTGGCACTTCGTGATCGCGCAGCGCCACTTCGTGATCGATTTTGCGGAGATTGCTTCGTGCCTCGCAATGACAAGATAAGGGGAGTTCGATCGAGTTTTGAGAGATTGCTTCGTTTCCTCGCAATGACAGGATAAGGGAGTTCGATCGTGTTTAGAAGGAGGTTCGATCGAATCTTTTGCGTATAATATATTCTCAAGTCCTTTAAAATACGATAAATTATGGCTGATTTGTCTCCAGAAAATAAACAAATAATCAATCATCTTAAAGATAAATTGTTAGAAATTTTGAACGAAGCTAAAAAAGTTGAGTTTTTGTTATTACAGCGTTTTGGTGAAAACTCAGATACTTTAATTAGTTTAGAACAATTAACCGAAATTAGTGAACAAGCTAGAGAAGGCTTTTTTCAAATTAATAATTTACAAATACATATTGCAGAAGCACAACCAGTTATTTCTCCATCTTTGCTACAATTTATCCATCAAGTAATTGATAAAATCGAAAAGAGAATTCCTGCCTTAGAACAAAGTATTAAAGAAATTAAATTAGATTGGAGTTTATGATGAATCCAGAACCAAAAATCCCAAATCCGGAAAAAATTGCCAAAACTCTGAAAAAAGCTCGTCGTGCTTGTCAAGAAATGGAATTAGCAAGGTTAGAATTAGACGAAGCGATCGCACTCTTAGAGCAAGAAAATCGTAATCAACGTAAACAATATTTAAACAAAGTTTTAAACTAATCAGTTGAGGGGGTTTGATCGCGCAGCGCCGCTTTTAGTGATCGATTTTGGGGGGCGATCAGTTTTAAGAAATTAATATTGAAACCCCAAAACATTTAGGCATTGATACTTATAGGATTTGATCACTAAGTTAAAACAGATATTTTCTCAATTATCGGATCATTTGCGGTTTCCCTTTCAAAAAGTTCTTTTAACGATTCTTCTCCTTGGATTTCTCCATTACTAATAAATTTTTCAACTTCAATATCGCCATTATCTAAAAATTCAATTTCCCAACGTTCTCCCACAATGGAAACTGTTATCATAACTGCTTCATCCCGATGATGAGCAATTTGATAATTAATTTTATTCTGTTCTAACTCATTTAAAAAAGTAAGGAACTTATTAAATAAAACTGTTTTCATTTGTCAAATCTCCGATCGCTTAATAGTTTACGAATAGCTTTGAATCCTGTTACATTGCTATTGGCATTGGATTCAATTTCTTCCCAAGTCATCTAATTAATTTCATCCCAACTGGGTGAACCTTCGGGTAGGTGTGCTTGTTTGATACTCCCTTTTTTTTGCTTGAGAATATCAATCACTCTTTTTCTAGAAAAACGATGAACAATAAGATTTTCCTCCTAGATAAAAACTCCAATTATACAAAGATTATCTTAAAACAAAAAAAGTGTGATCTATTTTTACTAGGGTGATCGCATTTTGGAAAAAGAGGAGGCGCGATCGCTCTCTTAAAGATGTTGGGTTACGCTGTGACTAAGCCAATCTACAAACGACAGATAATTTAGAGAGATTGCTTCGTTACCTCGCAATGACAGGAGGAGTTCGATCGAGGTTTGGAGGGTTCGATCGAGAGATAAAATTAGCGTAAATTGTTAATTAATTGTTCAAAGTCTTCCAGAGATTTAACACTAATTGTTGCTAAATGTAACTGTTTTAAGAAAGCTAAATCATCAATATTTTTGAGGGAATCTTCTATACTTTTCGGTACAGAATTAAAACGTATATTAAGTAAGTCAAGGATATTTTCTTGACAATTTTCTTTAGCTCCTTTTTGTAAAGCACGTCTTTCAATATTAGTTAATAAAGGCATTTTTCTTTCCTCCTCATATTGTGTTAATTTATTTTCAAATTGTAGTTGTAAATCTTCCGATAATGTCATCATTAAATCAATGACTTTGTATAAATCGGTTATTTCTTTTCTGTTGTAACCTTTTTCATAAAGTAAACGGGATAGATTCCATTTCCATTGTTCTCTTTCTGATAAATTACTGGTAGTGGCTTTCGTTTTTAAGTGTGCCATTACCACGATCGAAAATATATTGTTACTTTGCTCTAATTCCTCCCATGAATAATCTTGTAATTTAATAATCGAAAAGTCTAGTTTTAATTTACTTTTTCCTAACCCATATTCATAAGAATTAGGTCGCCATTTTTTACTGTCATCTCCTAGTATAGCTAAACTAATTACTGGTTTATTATACAGGTCAAAAGCTCGATAATTATAAATAAACATTCTTTGGGGAAATTGCTTATCATACTGACTTTGCACCTCAATATGGATTAATAACCACACTTCTTAATTATTTAATAACCAAACCTGAAATAGTTTATCGGCATGACGAGTTTCTGTTTCAGCAGAGGCTGTGATTTGTTCTAATTCTTTATCCAAAGGTATTGGTGTTTTTTCCCAATTAATTTGACTATGAATATCGGGATAAAAAAAGATTAAAAAAGACTCAAAATAATCTCCTATAATCTCTTTCCATGATTCATCATAATTTGCTGTTATTTCTGACATTTAAGCAAAGTTTTTAGATTTTCCTAATTGTAACTCTAATTTTTAGCTTTTTGTCAAGGAGTAAAGAGATTGCTTTGTGCCTCGCCATGAGGAGGGTTCGATCGCGCAGCACCGCTTTTAGCGATCAATTTTGGAGATTGCTTCGTACCTCGCAATGACAGGATAGGGGAAGTTCGGGCGCGCAGCGTGCCTTTGGCATCGATTTTGGGGAGGTTTGATCGACTGTGGGATATGCTATAAATGTAAGGATAAGTTAAAATTGGGGAGGATAATTGTTAACAGTAGAACAGGCATTAAGTTGTGTACGGGTTTGTCAAATGTTATCAAATCTGTACCAAGCTATTTATTTGTTTCGCTATGACTCAAAATATAAAACAGTTTTTATATTAGCGAAAAATCAAAACGATATTGATGAAGAATTACAAATCATTATTTTTGCTAACGGTATTTGGAGATTTATTGATGATGAAACAAGATTATGAAAATATGACAAGAAAACAGATCAAAGAATACTTACTATCTCATAGACAAGATGAGGAAGCATGGTCTGTTTTTATGGAAAAACTCGGTAATTTGAACGAAAATCAGGGATATTCTCCTGATTTGTCCGCAGAGGAAATGGAACAAATTTTTCAATCAAAGTTAAATCAAAAAATACCTCATTAATTATTTTTGTGCGATCGCGCAGTGCCACTTCGTGATCAAGATTCAGATTATAGGTGAGGTTCGATCGAGGTTATAGGATTGTAGGGGAGGGTTCGATCGATATTTTAGTTTTTTAATATCTAATTCGGTAAAAGGGATAATACTTTTTTCTTCAATAGAAATTATTAATTGTCTAAGCTGACTTTGTATTTGACTAACATCATCACCAGTAGTTTTCTGTAGAAATTTTAGTGCGTGTTTACGAAACTTTACCACCATTTTTTACCCAGTCTGTCATATCTATTAATTCATCTTGCTCATAATCTGTTGGTTTTCCAAATTCGGCTTCTATTTCATTTTGTTCGTCTTGACTAACATAGGGAATGAGATTATTGCATAACAGTAATTTTTCTTCCCTTAAAACTTCTCGTAAACTTTCTTTAATCAATAATTTCAATTCTTTAGTTTTCATTTTTGATCAATAATCAATTAAATTAAATTTTTAGGAGTAATTATCGTATCATTTTGATTATAAGTTATTTTTCTTAATTTGATCCGATTAACAGCGATCGAGTTTAGGGGAGTTCGATCGCGCAGCGCCGCTTTTAGCGATCGATTTTTGAGGTTGTAGAGGAAGGTTCGATCGTCTTTATCCATCATGAGACATCTCCAATAATTTAAGTAGAGACGTAAAATTTTGCGTCTTTACATAGTTTCAGGCATCAAAAATTTAATTTCTCCCAGAAGTCTTTTAGATCTACTTTCGCTTATTTTAATATTGTCAATTATATAACCATAGAGTAAGATGATTATATAATCAAAAATCAAAAAGTAATAAAAATGTTATTTCGTCAACTTTTCGATCGAGACACTTGGACTTATACTTATCTTATCGCTGATACAGATAGCAAAGAAGCCGTATTAGTTGATCCTGTGTTAGAACAAGTAGAAAGAGATTTACAATTAATTGGTGAGTTAGGTTTAACCTTAAAGTATTGTTTAGAAACCCATGTTCACGCAGATCACATAACAGGTACAGGAAAATTAAAAGAGTTAACCCATTGTCTTGGCATCGTACCCGAAAAAGCTCAAGTAAACTGTGCCGATCGACACATAAAGGATGAAGAAGTGTTGAAAGTTGGCAATATTGACATCAAAGCCATCGCTTCTCCGGGGCATACAGACTGCCATTTTGCCTATTTAGTCAACCAAAATCACTTGTTAACAGGGGATGCTTTATTTATTCGGGGTTGCGGAAGGACAGATTTTCAGAGTGGCAATGCTGGAGATTTATACGACACCATCACAGAAAGATTTTTCCGTTTATCTGATGATACCTTAGTTTATCCCGGTCATGATTATCGTGGTCATATGGTATCAACGATTGGGGAAGAAAAAGAATTTAATCCTCGAATTTCCCACAAAAAAAGAGATGAATTTATTGAATTAATGAATAACCTTAATTTACCTCATCCCCATAAAATGATGGAAGCTGTACCCGCAAATCAATTATGTGGAAAAATTTAATTTTATTTATACATTAATACCTAATAAATATTATGATAATGACTACTATAAAACCTGAAATAAAAGTAATTAATTCTCAAGATTTAATGAGCAAATTAATGAGCGAATCTTATTATTTAGTAGATGTAAGAGAATTTGAAGAATATAATTTTGGTCATATTTCTACGGCAATTTTAAAACCTTCTTCTCAATTTAAAGCTGAAGAATGGTTAAATAAAACTAACATTATATTATATTGTCGATCGGGCAAACGTTCCCGGGAAGTAGCAGAAAAATTAATTGATTTAGGTATATCTAATATCACTGAATTAGAAGGGGGAATTATGGCATGGCAAAAGGCAAATTTTCCTCTAACCAAGTAAAAGAAAATCACTCAAAAAAGATGTCAGGTAGCAGGTATTAGGTTAAATTTAAACTTTCAATTTATAACAATTGCATTTTTACAATTATCACAACTATATATATTAAAGTTTTAAGGGATTATTTTCTAGTAATTTATCATAACTACTATAGAAGAGCCATTTTATTTTTCAATTCTTAATTCTTAATTCTTAATTCTTAATTCTTAATTCTTAATTCTTAATTCTTAATTCTTAATTCTTAATTCTCTATGCGCTTAACATTTGGTGTTATTTTAGCTATCTTCGTGGGGTTAAGTCTCGGCTTAATTGGCGGAGGTGGCTCAATTTTAGCTGTACCCATTCTTAAATATGTCATTGGTGTTTCGACTAAAGAAGCTATAGCCATGAGTTTATTTATCGTCGGGATAGTAAGTTCGATCGGATTAATACCCCATTGGCGACAAGGAAACGTCAATTTTTCGATCGCCCTAATTTTTATTCCTCCAGCGATGATAGGGAGTTTTTTAGGGGCAAAAATGAGCGATTTACCCTTCATCAACGACACAATTCAACTGGTTAGTTTTGGAATAATTATGTTACTAGCCAGTATTTTAATGATAAAAAAAAGTAGCGATAAATCTCCGCAAAAAAATAAAAATTTAGCCGAATTAAATCCAGTTATTAAAAATCAAACTAATCAAATTTTATTGACAATAATTGAAGGTTTAGGAGTAGGAATTTTAACAGGATTTGTGGGAGTAGGAGGGGGATTTTTAATTATTCCAGCTTTAGTATTAGTGGGAGGAATCCCTATGAAAGAAGCCGTTGGTACATCATTAATTATTATTGCCTTTAATTCTGTTAGTGGTTTCTATGGATACTTAAATCAAGTTGATTTAAACTGGTTAATTATGATTATTTTTTCTATTTCTTCTAGTATCGGTATTATTATCGGTGGATTTTTAACTAAAAAAATTAATCCTCAATATTTGCAAAAAGGATTTGGTTATTTTGTCTTAACTGTTGCTGTTTTTGTCCTTATTGTTAGATAAATTAATAATTAGGAATGAGGATTTTTATCCTTATCTTCTAACTCCCTATTTAGATTCTTTCTCACAATCTCCATAGAATTGCTATAGTAGTGAAAAGAAAGATTACTATGGAAACGATCGAGCATGACAGATTTAGATAGATATTATTCGATACTAGAATTATCTCCTAACGCTACAAAAGACGATATTAAAAAAGCCTATCGCACATTAGCAAAAAAGTGGCATCCTGATAATTTTATTGATAATTTGAGGGAACAAAATTTAGCGACAGAAAAATTTATTAATATCAATGAAGCCTATAATATTTTAATTCAAGAAAATCAACATTTATCATCAGAAAATAATAGTCAAGAGATAAAAATTAACCGAGAAAAAGATACTTCGATTTATCAATATCGCTTAGGGGTATTAGCCGCAGAAAATGAAGAATGGGAAGAAGCAATATTTTATTTTACTCATGCTATCAAAATTAATGAAAATTTTGCGGAGGCTTACTTTTATCGAGGTAGTATTTTAGAAAAACAAGGATTCAATTTAAGGGCAGAAGCAGACTTTAATAAATTTAACCAATTAAAGGGTAAAATAAATCATAATAATTCTGCTAAAGTAGCTGATACCAGACGAGAATACCCATTCTATAGTAAGTTTCGATCGAACCCTACCCCAAAAACTCGATCGAATCGAGTTATTTATCAAAAATCATCATCAAAAAAACACTTTAAATATATATTTTTATTCGGTTTTATTACTATCTTATTAATTCCTTTTATATCTAACTTTTATCATAATTTTAAATTTCTGCAATGGTTTCATAAATACGCAGAAGAATCCTTAAAAGAAAAAGAATTATCCTCAAAAATGCAGGAAACATTTAATGATTATGGAGGTAATTTAAAATCGATCGAAACGGCTCAATATTTTTGTCAATTTCTCCAAGAAAATTATCCTATTTCCAAAGATTTTTCTTCAATCAAACAACAATTAACAGAAAATGAAACTAAATATTTAAGGTTTATCTCTGACAATGCCTCCTTAGTCGGAGAATTTTTTACCAATGGAGATATTCCACCGAATACCCCTCATGGTATTGAAGCCATAAGTTGGGGAATTACCTTTGCATCCGTTAAAGTATATTGCCCTGAGTACAAACCACTATTTTTTATTCGCTCATAATCTTCAACAATCATCAAAGCAATACGACTTAGTAAAATATATTTGAGGGTGAAAAGCATAAATTTCTTAACTTATTACTTATTACTTATTACTTATTATTCATTACCCATTACTCCACTTCTGCAAGAAGTCTATTGTTGCCCTTTCAGGTTAATGGAGCAAAATATGCTAAAATGTAACGATTCATTGAATCATACTGTTATCCTCAAGCTCATTATTACAGTAGATAACTAATCATTGCCAAAGAACACTTATGACATCTATCCAAGAACGCATAGTACCTACAAACCTCACTAACGAAATGTCTCGCTCTTACCTAGAATACGCCATGAGCGTCATTGTCGGTAGAGCGTTACCCGATGCTAGGGATGGCTTAAAACCTGTTCATCGTCGCATTCTTTTCGCTATGTATGAATTAGGATTAATGCCCGATCGACCTTTCCGAAAATGTGCTAGAGTTGTAGGGGAAGTATTGGGTAAATATCATCCCCATGGTGATACGGCAGTTTATGATGCCTTAGTGCGTATGGCTCAAGATTTTTCCATGCGTAATCCTCTCATAAATGGTCATGGAAACTTCGGTAGTATCGACAATGATCCTCCCGCCGCCATGCGTTATACAGAGTGTCGTTTACAGGCTTTAGCTACCAATGGCTTATTACGAGACATCGAAGCGGAAACCGTTGATTTTATCGATAACTTTGATGGTTCACAACAAGAACCTGTTGTATTACCTGCACGAGTACCCCAATTATTGCTCAATGGTGCAACGGGTATCGCCGTTGGTATGGCAACTAATATCCCCCCTCACAATTTAGGGGAATTAATCGATGGTGCGGTAGCGATGATTCATAATCCTGAAATTACGGATTTAGAATTGATGCAATACATCCCCGGTCCTGACTTGCCGACAGGAGCGCAAATTTTGGGCAGACAAGGCATCAAAGATGCTTATACAACGGGGAGAGGTTCGATCACCATGCGAGGTGTGGCAAACATTGAAACCGTTTCTAACAAAGGCAGACAGGATAAAGAAGCAATCATTGTCACTGAGTTACCCTATCAAACTAATAAAGCCGCCCTCATCGAAAAAATTGCCGAGTTAGTTAACGATAAAAAAATTGATGGTATCTCCGACATCCGAGACGAGAGCGATCGAACTGGGATGCGCATAGTGATAGAATTGAAACGAGACGCTTACCCTAGGGTTGTGCTAAACAATCTTTACAAACAAACCGCAATTCAAAGCAATTTTGGAGCCAATATGTTGGCTTTAGTCAACAACGAGCCACAATTATTAACCATCCGCAAGTTTTTAGAAGTATTCCTAGAGTTTCGTGTAGAAACTATCATCAGACGTACTCGTTATTTACTGCGCAAAGCGGAAGAAAGAGATCATTTATTACAAGGGTTGTTAATCGCTTTAGGCAACCTTGATGCGGTGATCAGAATTATTCGAGGTGCTGCGGATACCGCTAATGCGAAACAAGAGTTAGTGACTAATTTTGAACTGTCAGAAACTCAAGCGGATGCAATTTTACAAATGCAGTTACGCCGTTTAACTGCCCTTGAAGCGGAGAAAATCGAAGCCGAGCATCAAGACTTAATGACACAGATTAACGACTTGAACGACATTTTAGCTCGTAGAGAAAGAATTTTTACCATTATTGAGGAAGAATTAGCGGAGATCAAAACCCTCCACGCTACTCCCAGACGCACGGAAATTGTCCAAAATGATGGGGATTTAGGGGATATTGACTTAATCGCTAATGAACAAGTGGTAATTTTGTTGACACAACAGGGCTACTTAAAAAAAATGTTAGTCAATACCTTTGAAGCTCAAAATCGCGCCACAAGAGGTAAATCGGGAGCAAAAATTAAAGAAGATGATGTGGTGGAACATTTCTTCACTGGATGTGATCACGATCGAGTGTTATTCTTTAGCGATAAAGGGGTAGTATATGGACTCAGTGCCTATCAAATTCCGTCTAGCTCTCGTACTGCGAGGGGAGTACCCATCGTACAACTATTACCTGTTAGCAAGGATGAAAAAATTACTTCCATCATCCCTGTAAGCGAGTTTACCGATAACGAATATTTAGTTATGCTTACCAAGAAAGGGTTTGTCAAAAAAACTGCCCTTTCTGCTTTCGGGAATATTCGTAGTAACGGTTTAATTGCCATTACCTTAGAAGATAATGACGAATTGCGCTGGGTAAGACTCGCAACAGCCGATGATAGTATCCTCATTGGTTCTCGTCGTGGTATGGCGATTCATTTCCATGCCGATAATCAACAACTGCGCCCTCTCGGTCGTACCGCCAAAGGTGTAAAATCGATGAAGTTACGATCGGGGGATCAAATTATTAGTATGGATATTCTACCTTCTCAAATCGTGGCAAATATCCCTGAGGCGGGGGAAAACGAAGAAGACGAGAATCTCTACACTGATGACAATGAAGAAATCCTCGATAATGATACCAGTAAAAATGCTCCTTGGGCTTTAGCCGTCACCACTAGCGGTTATGGAAAAAGAGTTCCCGTATCGCAATTCCGCTTACAAAGACGAGCGGGAATTGGAGTTAAAGCCATTCGTTTCCGTAAGGCAACGGAGGAGTTAGCGGCTTTACACATCGTTAACGGTGATGACGAATTCATGATTATTACTACTCGTGGTATTATTATTCGTTGTGATGTTAATGCCGTATCCTTACAATCCCGTAATGCTAGTGGGGTAAGGGTACAAAAACTAGACTCCGATGATGCGATCGCAGCCATCGCACTTGTACCTCCTGCAGGAGAGGAAGTCGCCAACGAGGAAGAATAAACCGTTGATTTTAATAGGTTTATGAGTTATTCAGCAAACCCTAATTAATAACCTCCCCAACACCCCTAAGCTCGTTTTCATGTTGTGAAATTTTTAGTTAAGATTTTAGGGTATTGGGGTGTTTGTCGGAGTTTTTCAAAGTCAGGTGAATTTAGGTTATTTGGGTAGAAATTTTCAAAAACGGCTTAAAAATATCAGAATCACCTACTTCATCAAAAATAGTTAAATCCCTAGGCTTAAATCTTTTAGTTGTCACGGTGATACCCTTAGTACCTTCTTCTAATAAATCTTCAATATATCCATCTTGAGAAATTCTAGCATCTTTCTTGGTGAGAAAAGGACCAAAATAATAAGTACACCTAGGGGATTCTGTACTAATTTCTAACCAACAAGCAAGTCCAAACAAGTCTAAAATTTTAATTAAAAGTTCCTTCATTTGATGTTCTTAATTATTTATATGAGAGCAATTTTTAGAATAATAATCGATCGATCCGATTAAGTGCAATTTATTTAGGAAATATGATTAATAACCTAAATATCAGAAAACTTATCTTTAACTTTAGTTTCTACTTCTAAAATTAACAAGGGGATAATTACCCATTTTTTAGCTAGATTGTTTTAAAAGTTGTTGACGATGAATTTCATAAAGACAAATAGCCGTGGCTACGGAAGCGTTTAAACTGGGGGTTTTTCCTGTCATGGGAATTGATATTAAAAAGTCACAAGATTTTGCTGTAGAGTGGCTTATACCTTTTTCTTCAGAGCCTATAACTAATCCTATCGCTCCATCTAATTTTGTTTTGTGTAAATCATTACCACTATCTGCTATTGTGCCATAAATCCAGAATCCTGCTTCTTTTAATTGCTCGATCGAACTCTGTAGATTTACAACTCTAGCTACGGGGAAATATTCCAACGCCCCTGCGGCTACCTTTTTGACGGTGGAAGTAACACCAACTGCTCTACGTTGAGGAATAACTAAACCTTGCATACCTAAAGCCTCAGCAGTACGAATAATTGCGCCTAAGTTATGGGGATCATTGATCCCATCGGCTATAATGATGACAGGGTTTTGAGTTTGGGCTTTTGCTTGGTTAATTAATTCTGGTAATTCTATATATTCATAGGGTGCAACCGTAGCGGCAACTCCTTGATGATTAGCAAAGTTAGTAATTTGATTGAGGCGGTTATTATCAACTATATCAATTACTGTGCCGTTGGCTTTGACTTGGGGTAAAAATTGCTCAAACCTTCGATCGTGCGCCATTTTTCCAGTAATATAAAGACGGTTTAATTGATGGTTATTTTCTAGCGCCGCTAAGAGAGGATAACAACCATAGATTAAATCTGGATTTAATTCCGTTTCCGTGTCTGTTTCCATCGGAGGGGTAAATATTTTTTTCTCTGGAGAAGAAAAATTGTTAGAGTTTTCTGACTTTTTGGGGAAGGGTTTTTGGGGTTTCGGTTTATTCATAAGTGACAAAATAATATGCAACTTAAATGCGTCTTAACTTATCTAGGTACTATCTTGTAAACTAATCTACAGAAAAATAGGGATTGGAAATCTAAACAAATATTTCGCCAACAAGATCATTTATTTTAAGATGAGTAACATCACATATCTTCAAATTTAGGTAAAGATGGCTAAGCTCAAATTGATTTTAACATAGGTAATGTTTTTCATGATTAAATTCATTTGTTATTATTTTAGGAATGGAAATTAAATAATTTAGTTAAGTTGGATTGTCATTGCGAGGCACGAAGCAATCTCTTAAAATAAATTTTTATATTTTATTAAATCCTCATTCCTTAGTAAAAGGAAAAAATAATATGAATAGTCAACTGATTAAAACTCTAGCTCAAATTATTCAATCTTTATCCCAAGAAGAACGTAACTTATTAGAAACTGAATTAAATAATAAAAAAGATTGGCACACAATTAAAAGCAGAATTATTAATCGTAGTCAAATAATTAAACAACAATTAGCACAACAAAATCAAGAATTATTTATTGATGATATATTTGAACAAATGCGAGAAGAGCGTAGTGAAGATTTGATGAATTTTGATTTTGCTAATTCTATTAAGGGAGGAGAAAATGAGTAATAATTTAATTTGTATTGATGCTAATTTTATGATTAATCTAGTTAATAGTGAATCAGAAAATTCTCCTTTTTTAATTTTATGGGAAAAATGGCAAAATAATCAAACGGTAATTGTTGCACCGACTCTATTTTATTATGAAGTAACTAACGCTCTTTATCGAATGGGTAAAGCAGGAATAATAACTGTTGAGCAAGTAAAGGAATCTATAATCGATGCTTTAAGTTTTAATATTATTCTCTATGGAAATTTGCAATTACCTAATCTTCATCAAGAAGCAATTAATTTAGCGAATCAATTTAATTTATCTGCCTCCTATGATTCTCATTATCTTGCTTTATCTCAAAGTCTTAATTGTCAATTTTATACAGGAGATAAACGTTTATATAATAGTGTTAAAAATAAAATTACTTGGATTAATTTAATAATTTCAAATAATCAATTTTAAGGTAAGTAATGTTTTTCATTATTAAATTCATTTTAACTTAAATTTAATTATTAATTGTTAACTGTAAAGCTCGATCGATCTCGTTTATTTTAATCGGTTTGGTGATAAAATTATCCATACCAGCCGAAACACAAATTTCTCGATCGACTTCTAAAGCATTAGCCGTTAGTGCGATAATATAGGGTTGATGTTGTGATGATGCACGGATAATTTTAGTAGCAGTAACTCCATCCATTTCAGGCATCTGCATATCCATAAAAATCACGTCATAGCATTGTGTTTCTAGTAAATTGAGAACTTCTACCCCATTACTAGCAATATCCGCAGTGTAACCAAGTTTTTTGAGGGTAAGTAATAAAACTTTTTGATTAACTTTATTATCCTCAGCTATGAGTATTTTAACCTTTGAAGTGTCGATCGAACAGAGATTTTTTGCTTGGGTGGGGATACTGTCTTCGGTGATAACATCATCCGTAACGGTGGTTAGTTTTAAAGTGAAATAAAATGTTGAGCCTTGTTTTTGGGAAGGTTTTACTACCCAATCCCAAGGAGGAAGCCCTCCCATATTACCGTTACTTTCTACCCAGATTGTACCTCCCATTAAGGCAACTAAGTTTTTACATATCGCTAACCCTAATCCTGTACCCCCATATTTACGGCTGATGGTTGCGTCTGCTTGGGTGAAGGGTTGGAATAACTGAGTAATTCGATCATTATCTATACCTACCCCACTATCTTCTATTTTGATCATCAATTCTATTTCTTCATCTTCAGCAAAATTAGCAGTATCAGAATGTACTATTATATTTACCTCTCCTTGACTCGTAAATTTGATAGCATTACCGACTAAATTAAAGAAAATTTGTTGTAATCGAGAGCTATCCCCCAATATCTTGGGTAAAGGGTTCTTTATCTCATATTTTAGTAGAATATGATTATCTTTAGCTTGTTTAGAGAATAAATGACAAACGGATTTAAGAATGTCTTCGAGGTTTAAAGGTTGTTTATCTAACGTCAACATTCCCGACTCAGTTTTAGAAAAATCAAGAATATCATTGATAATGGTTAATAAGGTTTTACAACTTTCTTGAATGATGTTGATATATTCTTTTTGATTCGAGTTAAGGGTAGAAAGGGATAATAATTCTGCCATGCCTAAGACTCCATTCATGGGAGTACGAATTTCATGACTCATGTTTGCTAAAAATTGGCTTTTTGCCTTGGTAGCCGCTTCGGCGGTTTCCTTAGCTTGGGATAGTGCAATTTCTGCTTGTCTTTTCTCAGTAATCTCTCTGGCAACGGCAACTAACATGATTACTTCTCCATTATCATCAAAAATGGGAGATTTAATGGTACTAAAAGGATGAATTTCGCCATCGTAACGGGTAGCAAATTCTTCGGGAATGTTTAAGACTTCTCCTGTGTTAAAAACAAAGGCATCATCTCTTATATATTGTTGAGTGAAATCTGGATTATTAAAATGTGCATCGACAATTCCTTGCATTTCCTCTAAAGTCATACGATAGTAATCTCTAAAGGCTTTATTTGCCCAAATAATTTGAAATTGTGGGTTTTTGACTACTATCAAATCGCTGATAGAGTCGAGGATTTGATGATATTTTCTTTCACTTTGTCGGAGGGTTTCTTCTGCTTGTTTTCGATCGGTTATATTCGTAATATAGCCATGCCAAATAACACTCCCATCCGCTTCCCTTTGGGGAGTAGCATTACCTTCTACCCAAATAATTTTGTTTTCAGGAAGACAAACTCGATATTCGCAATGCCAAGGGGTTAACTTATCAGCAGATTCAAAAACACTATCTAAAATTCTTTCTCTATCTTCTGGATGAAGTACATCCAAAACTTTGTCGGCACTTTCTTTGACATCTAAAGGGGTAACATTATATATTTGCTTAATGCCTTCACTGGCGTAGGGAAAATGTGACGTACCATCTACGCGTAATCGATACTGATAAATCATCCCGGGTATATGACGGGCTAATTCATCTAAGCGATGTTGCATTTCTAATTGTTTTGTTACGTCCAGTATTACTCCCGTCCATGCTATATCTCCATTGTCTCTTAATTCGGGTCGATCGTTTGCCTGTAACCATTTAATTTTGCCACTGGGGGTAATCATGCGCCATTGATAGGTGAAAGCCTCCATTGTTTGAATGTTATCCATCATCGCTTGTTCAAATCCTGCTATATCATCAGGATAAAATAGACTCAAAAAGCTATCAGGATTATTTAATACTTCTTCGGCACTTATCTCTAATATTTCTTCTACTACTGAACTAATGTACTCAAAATATCGTGAACCGTCAGGACGTTGAACTATGATATAAATAATTCCGGGGGATGAAATAGCCATTTTTTGAAATCTAGCTTCACTTTTCTTTAAGGCAATTTCTGCTATTTTTTGTTCTGTTATATCTCGCCCTACGGATTGAATTTCTATTAATTGTCCATTTTCGTTGAAAATTCCTTGATTAATCCATTGAGTCCAACCTATATCGCCATTACGACGATTATCTCTATTTTCTGTTCTAAAACTCGAATTTTCAGGGGTTAGTTGAGTTATTTTAACTAAGGTTGTTTTTAAGTCTTCAGGATTAGCAAAATCTAGCCATTTTTTGCCGATAACTTCTTCTAAGGTACATCCCAAGGCAAAACATAAAGCCTCATTGGTAAAAGTAATACTGGTGTCGGGGTTCGATCGAATTATGAAGTCGGTTTGTTGCTCAACTACTTGACGATAACGATTTTCACTCTGGTTAAGGGCTTCTTGTAACTTAGTTGCCATAACAGAGATGGAATAAGATAAAGTATTGATTTCTTGAATAGAAGTAGCTTCTGGTAAATAGTTTTTGGCTTCCCCTTTGATGATAGATTGACTCGTCTGAGATATTTTGAGAATAGGTTTAGTAATCCATTTAGTGGTAATAATCCCCATAATGGTAGTGGTAATTAAGGTAATACCAGAAACTATCAAAATGTTTTGTTTATTTTCTTCAATTTCTACCATAAAATCAGATTGAGGGATGGTAATAACCATTAACCAATCAATACCATAATTATCTTGATAGGGTATGACTTGAATAAATAAACCAGAATAACTAATAAAATTATTTTCTGTTTCGATACCTTGAGGAAAATTAGGTAATTGAGAGTACAGAATATTGACGGTTTTTTTACTCAAATCACTAGACATTTGGGTAACAGGGATTCTTTTTGCGTCACCATCGATAATTTTGTAGGGTTGATTTTTGGTGCAACTTGCCACTAATAAACCAGATTTATCGAGAATAAAAACTTGCCCTGTTTTACCAATTTCTAAGGTTTGCAGAAATTTACTAATGTTAGACAAACTTAAATCTATACCCACTACCCCTAAAAATTCTTGAGATTCGCTATACACGGGCGCACTGGCAGAAATAGCTATTTCTTCAGATTTATCAGTCCAATTATATATTGGACTCCACAAGGGTTTTTGTACTTGTTTTGCTTGATGATACCATTCAGCATCATTGGGGGTATGCCCGGCAAAAATCCTTGGTGGATAAATACGATTCCCTTTTTCATCTACTTTGTAGCTGTAAAGATTATTAATATCAGGTGATTTAATTTGTGCTATTTCTAAAACATTTTTAAAATAACCTGCCCCAATAAACTCTTGTGTTGTTGTACCGTAGTTAACATAAGTAAAGTTATACTGCTGTATTTGTTGCCAAAAATATTTTCCTAGTGTCTCAAAATCAGTTCGATCTATAATACCACTTTCTAGCACTTGTTTATTGAGGAGATTAACTTGCTGTGCTGTTTGTAAATAAGTATCGAGATGTTTTTCAACTTTTGCCCCTATTTCTGTCATTAAATTTTGAGCAACATTTTCGATCGATCGTTGGGCGCTACGATAGGATAAATAACCAACTATTCCAACGGAAATACCTACTTGCAACACAAAAGGAACTATCAAAATCCATTTGAGAGGAATCTGGGATGACTTATTTTTTTTGGTAAAATCGGGTAAAAATGCCATAATCCTCTAATTAGGTGTTAGGTAATAGGTAATAGGTAATAGTGCGATTCTTTATTCTTTATTCTTAATATATGACTATCAATACGAATCCTTTTAACACTTTAGTTGTCAATGCTAACAGTAATGATACTATTCTAAATCTATTTCAATATTTTGATGATCCTTTTACCACAGGTAAAATCGCTACTTTTAATTTACATAACAATACTCTTGGTAATGGCGAGATTAAGGTTCTATTATTTGATCAAAATGGACAGGGTGCGCCCCAAACCGTTAACAATTTTTTACAATATGTTAATAGTAATAGCTATGTAAATTCTATTATCCATCGATCGATCTCTAATTTTATTATTCAAGGGGGCGGTTTTACTGTTAATAATCTTGATGTGAATACCATCCCTACCAATCCCCCTGTCGTTAACGAGTTTAGTCCAAATCGCTCTAATACAAGGGGTACAATTGCTATGGCAAAGTTGGGAAATGATCCTAATAGTGCTACAAATCAATGGTTTTTCAACTTAGCAAATAATGCTAGTAACCTTGATAATCAAAACGGCGGTTTTACAGTATTTGGGGAAGTACTTTCTCAAAATGACTTAAATACTATCGATTCGATCGCCTCCTTAAACACCATCGATGCTAGAGAGACGAATCCTGCCTTGACTGACTTACCCGTGATTAATTCTCCTGTTAATGATGACAATGATCTAGTAAGATTCGAGAATGTCACCGTTAGCAATACACCGGAATTGACTTTTTCTGTTCAAAATAACACCAATCCTAGTTTAGTTACTTCTACCATTAACAATCAGGGAGAAATTTTATTTAATTACCAGAACAATACTAATGGTGTCGCTGAAATTACTATCCAAGCTACCAATTTATTAGGAGAAACCCAAAACAATACTGTCAGAGTCTCGGTTATCGATAATCTTAACTCTCCTTTGTATCGTTTTCAAAATCTCGATCGACTGGGAACATATTTGTTTGCAGATGATGCTGAAAGACAAGATATTCTCAACAAATTTCCCCAATTTAAAGAAGAAGGCTACGCTTTCAATGTCAGTAAAACCGACGATGATGATTTAATCGTCTTTAATCGTTTTCGCAATACTGCCGTTTCTGGTACATATCTTTATGCAGGAGAAGCAGAAAGTCGAAATATTCGTCAAAAATTCCCCCAATTTATCGAGGAGGGAGTTGCATTTTATGCCTACGACAAAGACGCTAATCGAGGAGTTGATATTTACCGTATGCAAAATACCCAACAACCCGGCACATATATTTTTGTGGGAGAAGATGAAAAAAATAGTATTTTACAAAACTTCCCTCAATTTAAACTAGAAGGTGTTGCCTTTGAAGTTTTAGTATAACTTTTCTCTTGCTTCCTATCTCTCTTAGAAGGAAGCAACCCCTCACAATCCCATCAAAAATTTATGAGTCAAAATATCAATATCACCATCAACGGTGAATTAAAAAATTGTCCTTCCAATTTATCATTACCCGATTTATTAGACTTATTTGGCTTCAATCCTCGTTTGATTGCCCTAGAATATAACGGTGAAATCCTCCATCGTCAATACTGGAATACTACCACTATCAAAGAACTCGATCGACTGGAAGTAGTTACCATAGTCGGAGGAGGGTAATTAGGGTCTGCTGAATAAGTCAGAAAACTATAAAAATCAAGGGTTTAGGCATAATACATTAACCAAAAAGTGCGCCGTTTTGAGGATTTTTATTCAAAAATTCGACACTTTTGACCTTACTTTTTAAAATACAACTATACTCATTCTATCTATCAACAGCATCAAAACCTTGATGTTTCAGTATTTCTCCTATCTCCTGTCTCCTGACTCCTCTCTCCTATCCTCATCAAAATACTTTTTCAGCAAACCCTAATATGTAACTTAATGCTTTAAAGTGATTAAAAATTGCGATCGAATTACCATCGGTGAGACATTATCCGATAATCAACAATTAGGCTTAGAATTAGTCTCTAAATTTAGTGGCGGTAGAGATGTAGTTTTTGCCGTTGATTTAACCCAGAGTGTGAGTTTGGATGAGGAAGGTAGAGTCAGACTAACACAAATTGTACAGGATAGTTTAAATAAGGGCGATCGAGTTTATATTGTACCCTTTTCTTCTCAAGTTAATCCGACTAATCCCGATATTAACCCTATTTCCATGGAAAATGCCATTATCTTCGCTAATCCGAAAGAAGATATTGAGAGAATTATTGAGCAAATTCCCCTCAGTGCGAATCTTAACGAGAAAAATACCGATATTCACCAAGCAGAGCATTTTATTTACCAAAATTTAGCCCATATTAATCAAAAACGTCTTTGTGAGAATCAACCTATTAAACATCAATCCGTAGTGTGGTTAACGGATGCACCTTTAAAAACCGAAGCGGGTATCACTTCTGATGTCTGGGTAGAAACGCCCTATAATAGCCCCTATCGTAATTCTAACAGTCCAGAGAGTCTCGATCGAGCCAACTGGTTAAATCATCTTCCTCTCAACTCTCGTAGCAAGAATATTAGCAATTATCAACTCACTGTTGTTGATATTAAACCCACTGTACAAGAATTTTGTACTCCAGCCCCCGGCGGAAAAGAAACTTGTGTAGTAAATAGTTATATCGCTAGTCAATTATGGCTACCTACTACCATTTTATCCCTCATTATTCTTAGCTTATTGGGAGGAGGAATTTTTTGGTGGAGATATATTAATAGTATTAGTAAGCCTTTGAAATTATCGATCGAAATTAATAATAATGATGACAAAGAAATCAAATATTTAAAAAATCAAAATAGTCTAGCCATTGGGGAGGATATAGAATGTTTTGGCGGAGAAATCAGAGGTTATTTAAAACGAGAAGGCAATAAACTTTTTATCGAGCCGAATAACACTTTACCTATTATTTATAGAGGTAGAGAATTAAGACAAAAACAATTAATCGAAGGGAATATTATTAGACTTAATTTACCTTATAATGACAGAGATTTTGAAATTAAAATTATTGTATCTAAAAATTAGTTTAACTATTAAATTTCTCTAAAATCATTATAACTTGGTTCGTAGTAACGGCTTTAGCCGTCTTTATATAAACCCTCATCTTCAGGAGCATATCCATTTAAAAATCCTTGATGATTGCGAATGAGATTTGTTGATTTAATCATATCATCTGGTACATTATTTTCTAACTCAGTAATTAATGTGACTTGATATTTTTGATTAGGTTTTAAATTTAAAGTAGTTTCAGGTTGAAAAACTCTACCATATTCGATCGAATATTCTTATGTTAAGATATAAGAAAATAATAAGTAAAAATTTATGGGTATTAAAGAACAACTAATCCAAGAAATAGAGCAAACTCCTGAAGATTTAATATCCGAACTTCTTGACTTCCTGTTATTTATTAAACAACGATATAACAGTGAAGATAAAATTACTGAACAAGAAAAAATTAACATCGCTATTTCCTTAAAAGATTATCAAGCAGGAGATTATATAACTTTAGAAGAATATGAAGAAAAGATAAGAAAACTTATGAGGAAATAATAAAAAATATACAACACTTACTATGATAAATTAAGTTCAATTAAAAGATGAAATTACCCAATGAAAATAAAGTTAACCCAACTCAAATTGATGAAAAATTAACGACTTATATTTTAAAAGAAGATCATAAAGATGGTAAAAATAAAGCTCGTTTATTCAAATCAATATTAGGAATTACACTAAATAATAAATATCTCTTAATTGAGGCATTAATTAAAATAGCTAAAGAAGAAGATATTTGTCACAGTGAAAATAGCCCTTATGGCAAAAAATATGTTATTGATTTTTTATTAACAACTCCCGATGGTTTTTCGATCGTCAGAAGTGCTTGGATTATACTTAATAAAGAAAACTATCCCCGTTTAACGACAGTTTATCCTTTAAAATAAGGCAAAAAAATATGAATAAAATTAAATTACATGACACTGTAGCTTTAACTGAAAATATCACAATGAATCAATTTATGACTGATAAAAAAATAGTTATACCCAGAGGACAAGTTGGTACAATAGTTGAAGTTTATTCTGAAGAAAAAGCCTTTGAAGTAGAATTTTCAGACTCCAATGGGCAAACTTATGCTTTAGTATCTCTTAGGGCAGAACAATTAATACTACTTTATTATGACACTTCTAATCTTGTTTTAATTTAACCTTTTGAAAGAAAAATTTATCACAACGAGAATAAAAAATCTCAAATTTTGCATAAATTCCCCATTTCCTACTGATAATTAATTAATAGTCCAATTATTTTATAACTATTATGGTTAGCAAGAGTCCTACAGAAACAAAAACCCTCAATATTAAACGTACCGTATGTATTGGCTTAGGGGGTACTGGTAGAGATATTTTAATGCAAATTCGCCGTTTAATAGTCGATCGATATGGTAAACTGAGCGAGTTACCCGTTGTCAGTTTCGTGCATATAGACACCGATAAAAACGCCTCCCAAGTAGCAGGGTTAAAAAGTGGAGACACCTATCACGGCGAGAATATCTTGTTTAAACCTGCCGAATATGTTACGGCTACGATGAATAAACAGGAAATCAATGATTTAGTAGCAGGATTAGAAGAAAGAAATCCCCATGAAAGAACATCACCTTACAATCATATTGCTAATTGGTTTCCCCCACAATTAGTAAGAAATTTACAAGCTATAGAAGATGGTGCAGGTGCAATTCGCCCAGTGGGAAGATTAGCCTTTTTTCACAATCATAATAAAATTCAGAGTGCTATCAAAAATGCTGATAATAGAACTATCGGACATTCTGAAAAACTATTAAGTAAAAATATAGCCGTTGAATCGGGTACTAATATTTTCGTTTTTGGTTCATTGTGTGGAGGTACAGGAAGCGGTACATTTATTGATATGGCTTATACTCTCAGAGCCATGTATAGTGATCAAGTAAATATACTCAGAAAGGGCATAACTTGAGCGAGGTGAAGGTAGGCAACCGGCTACGGGCAACAGGCAAAAGTTTTCTTGTAACATCAAATTATAGCCTTTGCGAGTATAACAAAATTATTGGTTACTTTGTCATGACTCCTGAACTATACGGTAATAACGCTGGAGTCAGAGCGAATACTTACGCCGCATTAAAAGAATTAGATTATTATAGTTCTCCTAAGCGTCGATTTAAACAAAATTATGATGCACAAGGCATTGTTTCCATTGATGAATCTCGCCCTCCTTTTGATTATTGTTACCTAGTGGGCGATCGCACTTTTAATGATCATCGAATACTAAATAAAAACAAACTTTCTCAAATTATTGCCTATAAAATTTTTGCAGATTTTGCAGAAGATAAAGAAATTATAGCAGGATTAAAACGTAATCGGAAAAACTTTGATTTACCGATTACATTATTTGATGAACATCCCCGTAGTAATGTTCAAAATTATCTAACATTTGGTTTATCAAAAATTTATTTTCCCCGAGATTTAACCATTGCGATTTGCCTGAATAAAGTTAAAATGAAACTAATTAACTTCTGGTTATATGGAGACGGGCAGAGTCCAGATTCAGTAGAATTATTAGACAAATTTTTATTAAATTGGCAGTCAAAAAATGAAACTAATCCTAACATTTTCAAAGCCAAACTAGAATCTGTTACCCAAGAAAATGATAAGACATTTAAACAGGTATTAAATAACTGGTTAAGTAAAAATAAAACTGAAATAGATAACTGCAACAATGCAGATGATAGACAGAGATTTATCGATAAAATCCGTAGTGAAATTAAAAGCCAATTCAAAAAAGTACAACTCGGAGAAACCGAAAATATTAGGGGTGTATGGTTAACTCAATTACAGAAAAATAGTATTAAATTAGAAAAACAATTTACTCAAGATATTCTTGATTATTTTGCTAATTTACTCGAACCTTCTAACCCTACTTTTGCCTTAGATAATACTCGAGGTTGGTTAGAGGCATTATTAACTAAATTAAATGAATATGTAAGAGAATTAGAAGAAGAAAAAGAAAAAGGTATGGCTTTTGTTACCCTTGAAAATATAGATAAAAAATGGCAAGATTCTTGTCAAAGATTTGATGATATTGAAACCGATAAAAAAGGTTTTTTAGGTATTGGTGGTAAATCTAATAAAACAAAAAATCAAGAATTTGAGCGAGAAGCAAATCAAAGTATTCAAGACATTGATAAACTTATTCAACGAAACTTTGATTTAACCTTAACAGAAGAATCACTCAAAATAGTAACTAACTTAAGACAATTAGTCATAAATCTAAAAACTAAAGCCAGTAATTTTTATAATCTCCTTCAAGATATAGAAAGTTTTTATAAACGCAAAGGAGAAGATTTAAGTCAAATCGATGATGATGAAATTAACGGAGAGGCAATATTTGAACCTGAAGATAATGATCAATATTATCAAGTTTTATTACCTGAATCAGAAAAAAGAAACTTATTCGTAGAAGTTAGTAATAAAATTAACGAAACAGCGACTCTCCCCTCTTCATTATTGTATTTTTTCACCGCCGAAAGAGCCATTGATGAAAGAGAATTAAGTGAAATTATTGATGATAATATTGAGGGAAAATTTGGGAATAAGACTATCGATTTAACTGAATCAGTGGTTAATCGTTTTATGCAGAAATATCCTTTTTCTAGTGGTGAAATTCGTTTACAGCAAATTATTGATGAAGGAGATTTTTTACTGCCATTAAATTTAAGTGAACCCTATTTAATAAATAATTTTGCTCCTAGTAAAAATGAATCTCCTAGAGTAGAACCAATAATTGCTTTTAAAGGAACTGATGAAAGAGAAAATAAACAATTTCAAGAATTAATTACTCAAAAATTAGGTTTTCCTTCTGATCGTGTTATTCCATTAATACAATCAAAAAATGAAATTATAATTATTCAAGAAATTGCGGCTTTTCCTTTAAGAATTATTAATGGTTTACAAACTCTAAAATCTCAATATGAACAACAAAAATCATCTCTCAATGGTTATTCATTACATAACGATTATACAAAGAACTTTTTAGATATAATTCCACCTCCAGCTAGAGAAATGGAACAATTACAAGATTTATTTTACACTTGTTTAGGATTTGGAAAAATTACTAAAAATATTCCTGTTACTCATAAAAAATATAAAAAAATAAAACCTGCTGATAGTCATTATACAGCAATAGTTTTAAAAACTGAAAATGAATTAACAGGCGAAAATTATGAGTTAGAATTAAGTCAAAATTGGTCTGAAGCATTAGAACAAATTTCACAAAATAAAGCCTTAGTGGAACATTTAGAAGATATAAAAGAAGAATTAATTTATGACATTCAAACTCAACCAGAATTATGGACTTCTTATGATTT
Source organism: Geminocystis herdmanii PCC 6308 (assembly GCF_000332235.1). Lineage (NCBI taxonomy): Bacteria > Bacillati > Cyanobacteriota > Cyanophyceae > Chroococcales > Geminocystaceae > Geminocystis > Geminocystis herdmanii. The sequence continues at coordinate 2,882,288 of NZ_CM001775.1, forward strand.
AAAGTTCAAATCATTTGCTCGTAAAGTTAGTCAAATGAAAGAATCAGATGATAACTTTCCAGAAAAAGATTTATTATTGGGAAAACCTGCTAATCTTAATTCTCGTCCCAAAGAAGGTATTTTAACTAGAATTTATAAGCAATTTATGACTATTTTAGAAGAAATTAAAACTGAGTTAGATCAAGAATTAGAATTTGATCAAAATAATGAGACTAATTTCGTTGATGCTGAAATAGATAATTCGGATAATTATATTAATATTAATGTAGAAGAAGTCGATCGAGAATTTTATGAGAAATGGAAAAATATAACTCCATTAGAATTATTAGAAATGAAAAAAGAAGGTATTTTAAGCACAGAGGAGGTAAATAAAATCAAAAAATATGTCTTGGGTTTATAATGATTAAAAATTAGAAGATAGAATTAAACTTATGAGGTAATCAAATCATTATTTTATAAGTTTTTCTATCGTCAAAATTTATTAAAAATTTATTAACAACATTTGGACAATCGAAAGACACCAAGACTGCTGATAAAATTATTAAAAAAATATACCACAGTCGATCGAATAAATCTAGTTTAAAAAATATATAAATGAAATAAAATTACATGACACGATAACTTTAACTTAGATATATTTTTGATAAACTCTATAATTACTAAAAACATTATGTTAGAAACATTTAAAATTTTTCCGCTATGGTTAACCATAACAACAATAGTTTTCGTTATTTTACCTGCTATTTTATCAGCTTTTACTAGACGTAGTTTATATCAACATTTACGAGATTTAGAAAAGAAAACAAGAAGATTAGTTAATGGTGATAGTGAAGGAATACAACCTAGATTTATTAATCTTTTGCAACAACGATTTACAAAATCAAGTCAACAGATAGAAAATGTTAATACCATTGCCTTAATTGACGGAGTATATCATCAAGAAACCATCACTTTTTTAAATATTAAAATTCGTTGTGAAGAAGCGGAATATATCACTAAAACTATTCCTAATTTACTCTTAGCTTTTGGTTTATTAGGTACATTTTTAGGCATCACCTTAAACTTAAATAGTATCAGTCAAATTATTAATACTGGCGGTACAAATATTATTGATTTAACAAGCCAGCTACAGCAACCTTTACAAAGTATGGGGATTGCTTTTATTACCAGTTTAATCGGTTTATTCTGTGCATCAATTTTGACAATAATTAATCTTAAATATAATATTAGTTTAGAGAAAAATTCTTTACTAAATAACTTAGAAGACTATCTCGATAATATTTATAAACCTTTGGTAGAAGGTGACACCAGATTAGATAAAGCAGTTAATAAAATGGTGGATAAACAAACAGAATTTTTAGAGAGATTTCATGAAAAAGTCGGGCAAGTTTTAGAGCGAACTTTTAAACAAGCGGCAGATAGAATTGCCGAAGAAAATGAGAAATCAGTAAAATTAGCTACTCAAATTTATAATGCTTTATGGGAAGTTTCTAGTAGTTTAAATACAGGGGCAAATACTTTTCAATTATCGATGGATAAATTAGCTAGTCAAGTAAAGAATCTCGATAATATTGTAGTTAAATTAGATAAAAATATCAATAATTTTGCGAATAGTTCTCAACTTATTTTACAAGCATCGAATAAAATAGAAGCGAGTAAGTTTAGTGAAAATTTAGAGAAAATTACTGATAATTTAGCTCAAATTCAAAGAGAGTTTACCCTATCGACAAAAGAATTAACCCAAAGTGTAATTATTTTTCATAATGATAGTAAAAAAGCCACTGATTTAGCATTAAATATTTACCAAGAGTTAAAAACAGCTAGTGAAAGTTTGGAGGAAAGTTCGGTTTTATTTGCCGATTCAGCTACTACTATTAAAGAAAGTCAATTTACTCAAAATTTACTCTATGCTAGTGATAATTTAAAAACAATTAAAGAACAATTTTTAGATTTAATTGATAGCTTACACCATTTAATTAAACCTCTTGAAAATAATATTCAAACTTTTAATTTATCGATTCATAAAATGAGCGAAATTTCACCCAATTATCAGCAATTTGCCAATTCGATCGAACTCTTAGATAAAAGTGCTAATATTTTTATACAATCCGCCGAAACAATTAAAGAAAGTAAATTTAACGATAGTTTACAAGAAACAACAAGTAACATAATTAAAATGGAAAATATATTTTTAGAAAATATTAAAAATTTTAGTGACATAGTAGAGCCAATAACAATTAATATTAGAACTTTAAAACTTTCTAGTAACAAAATGCAACAACTAGCAGAAAATATTGACCAAATTCAATCTAATATTAACATGATTAACGATCGATATTTAGAAATGACTAATACCAGCGGAGAAATTTTATTAAAACTGGGAGAAATGGCAGTTAATACCAATAATAGCCATAGTCAAGTTATTGATAATTTAAACAGGATAACAAAGCAATTTAGTGATAATTTTAATAATAATTATCCTTCTCTTATTGGCGAATTGGGGCAAGATATATCCAATAATAATTATGATTTAAAAGGCTTAACTTATAGATTAATTAGTGAGGTAAAACAAAAGGCTAAAGATATTAATTATTTATCAAGAATTGAAGGAGATAAAATTCTCACAGAAACTGCTTTTAAATATTTACCCAAAATAGAAGAAAGATTGAGAGAAACTGCAAATCAATTTAAACAATATCATTATGATCATATTGATAAAGATGGAAGAAAATGTACTCCTGAAGAAGCAGAAATAATTGCTAATGAATTAAGATATTTAGGCATGGAAATAAGAAATATTCAAAATATATCAGATTTAAGATTAATGTATAGAGTAACTTCTTTATTTTCCTATCAAATATCAAGATTTAGGCATTATAAAGCAAATAAAAATAATCTATCTTTATCTTATTTTATTAACAATGAAGTTCTCAATATTTTAAATGAATGTATGGCTAAAAGTTATTATTTAAGTTAATACTTGATATTTAATTAACTATACGTCTCCTATTATTCTTAATATCATTTCTGGCGTTATTGAGAGAATCATTTAACTCTTGATTAGAATTAATTTCTATCATTTCAAATTCGTCCACATAACTTATTTCTTGTATGTATCTGGTTGTTGCTGTTTCCATAAAATAAATTTATTTCATTAATCCTTAGTTAAAGGTTTTGAATAATATCCTCAATGACTGGTTTTAGTAAAAGTAAATCTATTGTGATAGTATCCCAGACAATTTGATAGTTAATACCAAAATAATAATGAATGATTTTATCTCTCATACCAGTCAATCCTTTCCATTTTATCTGAGGGTATTTTATTCTGATATTTTCAGGGATATTTTTAGTCGCTTCTCCTATTCTTTCTATGGCGTGATTTATGGCAAATAGAGTTTTTGTATCATTGACAAAAGAATCAAACGTTAAATCTTCTGTAAATGTTTCAATAATTAATAATGTTTCTAAAATATCTTCTAAATAATAGTATTATTCCCCAAATAAAAACAATTGTTAAAGAAAGAAATATCGACTTTATCCAAGTAATTGGCCATACAGATGGACAAGTTTTAGGTTTAACAGGAAATCTCGATCGAAACTTAGAAAAAGTAGCACAAAATCAGCTAAAAGTCAACCAATTAAATGCAGGTTCAAATGCAGATTTAGCCTTAATGAGAGCCTTAGCAGTGGTACAAGAATTACAATCAAATCCCGACTTAAAAAATGTCAAATTTAGAGCCTATTCCGCTGCCCAATTATACCTACCATCAGGAGAATTAGCCCCCTTAAATCGTCAAGCTGACGAAAGAAGAAGACGTATTGAAATTCGCTTTATTCCTCCAGCACAAAACAATTAAAAGGGGTAAATAGTTTGTTTTTTAAGAAAAATTAACTGTCAATAATTTCAATGACTTTATTCTTACTAGATAACCCTAATTTGATGATAACTTGAGATTTTTTTACCTTAAATTGTTTTGCTAATAAAGAGATTAATTCTTCATTAGCTTTACCGTCAACGGGAGGAGATTTTAAGTTAATTATCCAGATACCTTCGCTATTTTGGGTGATTTTTGATTGTGAGGAATTAGGTTTAACTTTGACGGTAATTTTCATCATTTATCTTTTTACAATAAAGCCAATTCTCCTGCTACTTCCAAACGCCTATAATTATCAATGCGCAAAAATTTATCCCCTAAATTCTCTGCAACCGTTGGGGTAATCCATCCCATTTGTTTTAATACATGAATAGCCGTGGCATATTTCGCCCGTTTTGCACCATCTAAAATTTTGATGGCTAATCCCATATTTTGCCCAATATTACCAATACATTGGATACCTTCCGCCCCTGATTTACTCACTAACAATCCATCGGTTAAGTTCATTAATTCGGTGTCAAATGCTCCAGCTCCTGCTATCATACTGGGATGATGGGTCATCGATCGAACTATTCTTTCTAAATCAATGCTGTTACCCGATGCCAATTTAGCGTAAAGAGTCGCCATTTGTCCTAATTCTAAAGCATAGGTAGGCACACCGCAATCATCCCTCGCCGTCATAATTTCTGCACCCGGAATTGACAATAATTCGGCTATCTTATGTAATATTAGCTGTTGTACAGGGTTCGATCGATGAGTATAAGTATCTAAATCCCAATTTCTTTGTTGACACACCGCCAACATACCTGCGTGTTTTCCTGAGCAATTATGTTGTAACGCGCTATCTTTTCCTTGAGGAATCGGGCATTTTAGGTAACTGGGCTCAATATCCGCTCTCCATAGTATATTAAATACTTGTCTAGCTTGTTCAATATTACCTTGATGAGAGCTACAAATAATTGCCAAATCCTTGTCGGTTAAATCAAACCTCTCCATTACCCCTGTGCTTGTCACCGCAAGAGCTTGAAACGGTTTCATGGACGATCGCATAAAAGAGACAGTTTCAGCATCTCCAGCGACAGCTAGGCTACGTCCTCGATCGTCCGCCACTACCACTTCTCCCTGATGGATAGATTCCACTATCCCTTCTCTAAGGAGATGTACTTCTAAACGTGGATAAGGGGTGCGTTTTAATCTAGTCATAGGATTGATTGTGTTCGATCGAGAAATTTCTGATTATATTATACTTGACTAAGGCATAATTTGAGCCTGATTAGAGTAAGCAACATTTGGATTACTCTTAGTGCAAGTAGGTAAAAGCCAAAAGGCAGAAGTAATTTTATAATATAAAATTAAACCTTAATAACTATATAAAAATAGACAGGTTACTTATGAAATATTATAAATATTTTATTGTCATTTTAACACAAAGGAAAAATATCAAAAATGCCCTTAACAAGACAAACAATAAAGGAAGAATATTTTACTTCGTAAATAGTCAAAAAAAATTTAAGTTGTTAAATAATCATAAGATAGAAAACTGTGTTATTAACGTAATTTTTTACCTTAATTTTTATCCCTTTCTGAATTTTTCGGCAATCTCTATTTAGTCTAAACTATTCGTAAATTCATATTTTTTTTTAATATTTCTTTTAAATTTGCTCAATTATTAACTCTTTTTTCGATGTCTTCAAAAGTTTTTAATAACAAAGTTTGAGCTTGTAATTTCCAGCCTAATTGTTGAATTTTTATGGCAATAGGAAGTGCAATAGCTGGAGCTAAAAAATCTAAATATTGTTGAGAAGAAATCCCTAATAATAAACCTAAACCTGCAATTCCCCAAAACGGTAACGCAAAGGTTTGACGCTCTTTTTCCAGTTTTTTTGCCCAAAATCCTTGGGGCATTTGTGCTAATAATTCTTCTTTTAATTTTTGTTGTTCTTTAAATGTTAACGCTATACCGATTTTACGGCGTAACTTTTCAATTTTTAAAGCATCAGTGCTATACTGTGTTAATTGATCTTCCGCCATTAAAATTAAGTTATTGAGTGTTAATGTCATATAATTTATTATGTTTATTTAACTATTCTAAATTAGTTATCCTAATCTTAAATCATTCCTGAAAAGTTATAAATATTTCTAACTCCTATTTCCTATATTTTATGAATTTTAATTTTATCACGAAATACCTCCTTTTTATTCTCACAATATTGAGCTTTTTATTCTTAAATATTTCCAGTGTTAATGCCAGTATCTTAGATCAAAGAATATCACAATATCCCCAATGGGATCATAAACTTTCTTTACCGAAGCCTAGGCAAGAGTTAATTTTTCCCGATTGGTTTGAAGGTATATGGGATGTTACTAGCACTTTAAAAGAACAAATTGCCCCCCTTTCACCTCAATTTAAAACTCCTAGTTTTGATAGTAATGAGATATATGTTGATAAAAAGATCAATTTTTTAGTTAAATTTATTCCCACAATTTTAATACCTAAAAATAATAATTTTGTGCCAACAATTATTAATAAGAATCAAGTGATAATTCCCGATCGAGCTTTTAATGGTTTATCTATAGCTCAAGCATATTTAGGAGAAAAAAATGTTAAACAAGTAATTGTTAATAAGTTTAATTCTACAGAACAAAAAACAGTTTTTCAAAAAGATAATGAGTTAATCTCCACTGTCATAGGAAGAAAACAAGAAACCGTTTCACCTAATGATTTTATCACTAGCGAAATCACAAGACAATTTTTTCGCCGTCCAAATAGTGTCTATTTAAACTTAGTAGAAACTACCACAAAATATCACTTAATTAATGAAAATAAAATAGAAGGAGAACAAATTACTGCCGTTTATTTATCCACAGAAGACCCAGATTATTTTTTAGCGATCGAGCAACCAGTAGCCCTATATTATTATACACTAAACCTAGTAAAAAAATCTTAAAATAAGTTTATAAAGTTCAAAAATTATTGCTTTAAATTCATCAAATTCTCATATTAAGCTATCATTATCTAATAGACTAAACCATCAATAATCCCACAAAAGGAATGAAACGCCAACCTAGATCAAAAAATCCCTACCCTTACGATAATTCGCCACCTCGTAAAACAAATAAACCTCCTTCCCCCTCATTTATGGAAGGTTTAAACTATACTTTAGTCGCTATTTGTGCGGGTATTTTTATTCTCGGTATCGGAGTTGGTATTGCTTTAAGCTCTGGACAGACTATTAGTACTCCTAATGTAGCGTCAAGGGAAGTGATCGATCGAAGTGCGCCCAACCCCGAAATTTGTGTACAATTTGGCGCAAGTGCTATTGTATCTGATTTACGAGTCTTTATCACCCTTAATCCTTTTAACGTTTATGTAACACAGCCAAACATGAAGCCCGGATGTGTTTTAAGAAAGAATAATTGGTCAATTTTAGAACAACAAAAATTAATTACTGATGAGCAGGTAAGACTGTGTAAAAATCGCATGAATACTTTTGCATTTACTGGTACTTTAGAAAGTTCTCCTAGGATAGAATGTGTCTATCAAAACGATGCGGCAGGAAACTTATTTTTTAATCGTCCGGGTACAGTTGATCCGAAAAAAACAGAGAATTTTTAACGATTAATTATTGATATATAAAAGTATATTCTTACTTGAAGATAATCTAATTTTTTTTTAAAATACCTTTTTTTATCGTTAAATATGTTAGAATAAAAATGCCTTTCTTACTCCTTACTCCTTACAATAGGTTATTATTTGTGAAAGCATTAATTTTATCAGGTGGAAAAGGTACAAGATTACGTCCTCTAACTTATACCGGGGCGAAACAATTAGTACCTGTAGCGAATAAACCGATTCTTTGGTACGGTATCGAAGCCTTAGTGAAGGCAAAAATTACAGATATAGGTATCATTATCAGCCCTGAAACTGGCGCGGAAATCCAAGAAAAAACAGGAGATGGTAGTAATTTTGGGGCAAATATTACCTATATTTTACAAGATAGTCCCGATGGTTTAGCCCATGCAGTTAAAATAGCTCAACCTTTTCTCGGTAATTCTCCCTTTGTCATGTATTTAGGTGACAACTTAATTGCTGATGATTTATCAGAATATTTAGATGAGTTTATTCTCAAAAATTTAGATGCTTTAATTCTGCTGAGAAAAGTCTCTAATCCTTCGGCTTTTGGAGTGGCAACAGTTAATGAAAAGGGAGAAGTTTTAGCCTTAGTAGAAAAGCCACAAAATCCTCCTTCTAATTTAGCTTTAGTGGGTATTTATTTTTTCTCTCCTGAAATTCACAACTCGATCGAAATTTTAAAACCTTCTGCACGAGGGGAATTAGAAATAACTGATGCCATTCAAAATTTATTAGAAAATAAAAAATTAGTATCAGCAAGAGAATTAAAAAATTGGTGGTTAGATACAGGAAAAAAAGATGATTTATTAGAGGCAAATCGCATTATTTTAGATACTAATTTAACTTCCGAAAATTTAGGAATAATTCAAGGAAGTACTCAAATAATTGGGAGAGTAAAAATAGGTAAAAAGACAAAAATTATTAATTCAACTATCCGAGGACCTGTTATTATTGGAGATAATTGTTATTTAGAAAATTGCTTTATTGGTCCTTATTCAAGCATAGCAGATAATGCCAAATTAACTGACACAGATTTAGAACATAGTGTTATTTTAGAGTCAGCACAAGTGTTAGGTATTCAACAAAGAATTGTCGATAGTGTAATTGGACAAAGAGCAAAAATTAACCTTGTTTTAAAACGCCCAAAAGCTCTAAGTTTTATGATTGGTGATGACTCTCACATTGAATTAACATAGATTCTTTATCATACCTCCCCTTCACCAAAATACTTTTTCAGCAAACCCTACTTATTCTATCTATCAACACCATCAAAACCTTGATGTTTCAGTATTTCTCCTCTCTCCTGTCTTCTGACTCCTATCTTCCTAATCGATAAAGACTATGAGGAAAACCCTAATTAACATCCTTATTCCTTCTCACTTTTTACGTTTTATTTCTTACTCCTTGCTTAAAAATATTGTCAATTCATCTGGAATAACTAATAATTAGTTATATTATGATAATTTTTATATAAAATAAATTATGTTTGATGCTTTAGCCGAACGTTTAGAAGATTCATGGAAAAAGTTACGAGGACAAGGTAAAATTTCCTCAAGTAATATTCAAGATGCTTTACAGGAAGTCAGACGAGCTTTATTAGAAGCAGATGTTAATTTTCAGGTTGTCAAAAGTTTTGTTGCCGAAGTCGAAAAAAAAGCCCTTGGTGCAGAAGTTATCTCTGGGGTAAATCCTCAACAGCAGTTTGTCAAGATTGTGTACGATGAATTAGTCAAAGTCATGGGGGAAAGTAATGTACCCCTTGCTAATGCCGAAAAATCCCCCACAGTAATCTTAATGGCTGGTTTACAAGGTGCGGGGAAAACCACCGCTACCGCTAAATTGGCTTTATATCTGCAAAAACAAAATCGTAGCTGTTTATTAGTTGCGACAGACGTATATCGACCTGCGGCGATCGATCAGTTAATTACTTTAGGGAAACAAATTTCTATCCCCGTCTTTGAGTTAGGTAAGGATGCTAACCCCGTAGAGATTGCCCGTCAGGGTATCGCCCAAGCCAAAGAGCAAAAAGTCGATACTGTCATTATAGACACTGCTGGACGTTTGCAGATCGATCGAGACATGATGGCAGAATTAGCCCAAATCAAAGAAGTAGTGCAACCCCACGAAATTTTGTTAGTAGTGGACTCCATGACAGGGCAGGAAGCCGCCAACGTTACCCGTACATTCCATGAAGAAATTGGCATTACAGGCGCGATTTTAACCAAAATGGATGGGGATAGCCGAGGGGGTGCAGCCTTATCCGTGCGTACCATTTCAGGGCAACCCATTAAATTTATTGGGGTAGGGGAAAAAGTCGAAGCGCTTGAACCCTTTTATCCCGATCGCATGGCATCCCGTATATTAAATATGGGGGATATTGTCACCCTTGTGGAAAAAGCGCAGGAAGAATTAGACATCGCCGACGTTGAAAAAATGCAACGAAAGATGATGGAAGCGAAATTCGACTTTAACGACTTCGTCAAACAGATGCGCCTGTTGAAAAATATGGGATCATTTGCAGGGGTAATGAAACTTATCCCCGGTATGAATAAATTAGGGGCAGGGGCGCTCGAACAAGGAGAAGTGCAACTGAAAAAAACCGAATCTATGATCAACTCCATGACAAAGGAAGAAAGGGCAAATCCGCAACTTTTAGCCCAATCACCTAGTCGTCGTCGCCGTGTCGCTAAAGGCTCAGGCCATGAGGAAAAAGAAGTATCTCGTCTTGTCAGTGACTTTACCCGAATGCGCACCATGATGCAACAAATGAGCATGGGAGGAGGTATGCCCGGAATGCCCGGAATGCCTGATATGGGAGGTATGGGCGGATTATTTGGCGGAAATCGTCCCGGTTATCGCAATCAACCTCCGGCTAAAAAACCGAAAAAAGTTAAGAAGAAAAGAGGTTTTGCTGATCTCTAAAGGTTAAGCTCGATCGCGCAGCGCCACTTCGTGATCGAGGTCTTCAATCTTCTTAATAGGATATAGTTTTAAAAGAATTATCTTGAGGTCGATCGAAATTAATATTATGCCAATCTTGACCGACTTGAATAGTTATATCAGAATTTAAAACTCCTGTACTTTCCACTACTACTTCCCCAACTCCTAAATCGGCTCTCACTTGAGCTGCGGAAAAATTATCCCCTTGTTGTGCCACAATTTTAGTTTTTAATAAGGGTTGTGTCGTAAATTGTCTCGTCACAAAACTGCGATTATAACCGTGCGATCGTAAATAATCCACAATCTCTTGAGCGGTTTCCTGATTTTCTTTTGTCGTCTGTATAGCTACCCTGAGGCTACTAGGGTCTGAAATAGTAGAAGTGGCATAATAATCAGTCTCCATGTCAAAATGTTGTGCCACCACATCTTTAATTTTGGAATCATTAGGCAACCAATAACTTAATTCTCCTTCTCCGGGGACGTTAAAATCACCGGGTAACATGACCATCTTAATACTAGAGCGATCTTTTTGTGCCGTAAAACCAGCGATCGCAATTAATTCATTAGTACTTAAATTAGTGTCAAGATGAGAACGAACTACCGATAGAATATCAGGCATTTTTAAAATAGTTCTCGGACTCAAAGCCTGTTCAATCAAAGCGCGCATGAAAGTTTGTTGTCTTTGAACTCGACCCACATCACCATAGGCATCATAACGGAATCTGAGGAATTGTAAGGCTTTATCGCCGTCAAGGTGTTGTTGCCCTTCTTTTAAATCGATATAGAGATGTTGACTATGATCAGTATATTTCATATTTTGGGGAACATATAAATTTACCCCCCCCAATGCGTCAATAAATTTTTCTACTCCTTGCACATTAATTCTAATGTATCGATCGATCGGCACATCATTTAAAAGATGACTAACGGATTCCGCCGCTAAAGCTGGTCCCCCCAAAGCATTGGCATCATTGATTTTTGTAATTCCCCTACCCCTCACCAAAGTTTTGGTATCCCTAGGAATAGATAATACTGTTACATAATCTTTTTCGGGATCAACTCTTAGTAATAACATACTATCAGATAAACCCTCAAAGGAATTAACAAGGGCGTGATAGCCGACATCTTCATGGACTAAATGGGGTACATCATCGGTAGTTACTTTAATTCCTAATACAAGAATATTAACAGGGCGACTTAATTTAGGAATTTGAAGAGTATCAAAAGTTAAAGTTTCCTCGTCATTAAAAACGGCTTCTTGTTCGGGAGTTAATCTAGCTTGTCTGAGGGGAGTGTTAGATAAGGATAGGGCTAAAAATGCCCCCATAGCAGAGGAGATTACAGCGATCGCACTTAAACCAAAACCCATTAATAACCAATTAGGATTTTTTGGAGACTTAGAGACAGAATTGTTGACAAATTTTTGATTATTACTAGGCTTACCTTGACGGTTAAAATTTTCCTCTGACATTTGATCTCCTCACACGGTTGATATTTAATTTTTAATAATAATTTAACAATGTTAACTTGAAATTGTTTTTATCAGTATATAATCAAGAAAAAAAAATCTTATGCTACACAAAAATATATTAATTAAATCCGTTAGTTTTGAGTCAGAAGGATATGATCAAGCAAAAAAGATAAGACAACAATATCTTCGTAATCCCCTTGGTTTAGTTTTTACTCCCGAAGATTTAGAAATCGATCGATCAGCCTGTCATGTTATTGCCTATGATGAAAGTAAAGTAATCGGCTGTGTTTTAGGTATTCAGGAAGATAAAAAAGTCAAAATTCGACAAATGTTAGTCATTCCTGAATATCAAAAAAAAGGAATCGGCAGTTTGTTATTAACAAAAATTGAAGACATTTTCTCTGACTTAGGAATTAAACACTTTTATCTCCATGCACGACAAGAAAGCCTTAAATTTTATCTCAAAAACCGATACACACCCATAGGAGAAACTTTTATCGAAGTGGGCATTCCCCATCAACGGGCAGATAAATACTCCTAATTCCTGATTCCTAATTAAACAGTTGCGACTTCTTTTTCTTCAGATTTTGCCACAACTCCCGTTAATTGTTCGTAGGTTTCACGCATTTTTAAACCCACTAAAACTTGGAATAAACCAGTACCATTGTTAGAACCGGGGTAATCTTTATGTTTAAGTAACAATTCAGTCATCTCACCATAATATTTAGTGCTAGTACGACTTAAATGACTTTCAACATAAATAATTTCTTCGAGGTTGTCGAATTGACCATCAATTTCAAGGATGGAAACTTCGTTACCCATATAGTTATCAGGTCCATAATACATTTTAAGACCGGGGAAAGCACAGGTAAGTTTACGACCACAAGGGCGCCAATCAATGGTAGAACCTTCATCAAAGAGGTAAGTAGGTTCAAAGTGAGGGATGCCTTCTTTCTCGATGAGACGAACTCGTAAAATTTTACCTTCTTTTTCGTCTTTGATTAATTGGGTTGGTAAAACTTGAAGAACGATGTCTGCATACTGTTTTTGAGGTTCAATATAAGCAGTAAAATCAGGTTTTCTCGCCATGATAGAAGCCACAACATCATCATAACTATGACCTCTTTCCGCCATGTCACGCTGAATTTTCCAGTTAATTTTAACTTCTTCGCTGATGTCGAGATACACACTAAAATCTACTAACTCTCTCACTCTTGCATCATAAAGAGGGTGTAAACCTTCAATCACAATTACTTTATTGGGTTCTATTCTTTCCGGAGGATCGAGTTCTCCTGTTTCATGATTATAAATAGGTTTATCAATAGCTTGACCATTTTTTAACGCTTTAACTTGTTCTGCCATTAAGTCGAAATTGTTGGCACGAGGATCAAGCGCGGTAACTCCTGCTTCTTTTCTTCCTTTTCGATCGAGACAATGATAGTCATCAAGACAGATAACAGTCATAAATTCTTTACCGAATAAATCTTCTAAGCGACGTAAAAAAGTTGATTTACCGCAACCAGAGTCACCCGCAACCCCAATAATTACTACTCTATCTTGAGTCATATTTTCCTCTATAGTTAAAACTAAATTTTACTTATACCAGTAATTTTCTATTGTTTGTTATCTTATCAGTCTAATGCACACTAATCTATAGTTAATTACCTGAGTTCGAGATAAAATTTTTGATGGAGTAAAGGTGTCAGGTGTCAGGTTTTAAGTTTTAGGTTAAATAATGAAAAATCGAGGTTTTGAATCTTTTTCTCCTCCTCCTGCTCCTGATTACCCATTCCTTATGTTATAATTTTTGAATAAGCTAGTACATACATACATTTTTAACGATCATGACTTTAAATATAGTACATTTAGTCGGTAGAGCCGGTTCAAATCCAGAAATTCGTTATTTTGATAGTGGAAAAATTCTTTGTAAGTTTAATATTGCCGTAAATCGTCGTAGTAAAAAAGAAGATCAACCAGACTGGTTTGAATTGGAAATTTGGGATAAAACCGCAGAAATTGCCGCTAACTACGTCAAAAAAGGTAGCTTAGTTGGCATTCAAGGTTCTCTCAAAATTGATACATGGAACGATCGAAACAGTGGCGACAAACGCACTAAACCCTTAATCAGAGTGAATAATCTCGATTTATTAGGCTCTAAAAAAGACAATGACAATTATAGTAATAGTGGGGGCGGTGGAGACTTTTAACAGAAATGGAGAAAGAAGTCCCACGCCGTAAACACGAAAAAGAAAACAACGTTTCGGCGTGGGATGCCGATCGACCAGCATAACAGAGTCCGATAGGACATTTCCCCAAAAAATCAAAATCTATGCTATAATAACGTTGGTCATTGACCCGCCCGACCGACTAAAAGGCCACCCTTGAGGTATAAAGTTATGTACTAGCGGAGTTCGGGGAAGCAACTATCAGTAGTATAAAAGGTCGCAAGACGCTGGTAGGAAGCGAATAGAATTTTGTGTTCTATGGGTCTGCGGAAGGCGGACTCCTGCTCGGATTGGCGATGTGCCATAAAGCCTAGTAATAGGTAGAGATGCGAAGTAAGACTCGACAATGCTTGGATTTGGGGCGGACTAACGTCCGTGCTACGCAACGGAGTGTTGTAAAGCATTGGCAAATGAGACGAGAAGCCTACACTATACCGTAGGTTAGTGTTAGGTACTTCACACCTTGACACCCTTCACAGTGAACCATTAAACTATAGTGTTGCGTTTAGTAAAATATCCATGAAAATTGCTCTGGTTCATGAATGGTTAACCCCAAAAGCCACGGGAGGTTCGGAATTAGTTGTTAAGGAGATATTGAGTTTTATCGATGCTGAAATCTTTGCCTTGATCGACTTTGAATCAACTAATCCCCATAGCTATTTATACCAGAGGAAAATTCACACGACTTTTTTACAACACTTTCCCCTTAGTCGAAATGGAGTACAAAAATATTTACCATTGTTACCCATTGCGATCGAGCAACTGAACTTGACAGAGTATGATGTTATTCTGTCATCTTCCCATGCCGTAGCTAAAGGAGTTATTACCCGTCCTGATCAGCTACACATTTGTTACTCCCATACACCAATGCGCTACGCTTGGGATTTAACCTTTGATTATTTAGACAAAAGTAAACTAGGGAAAGGAATACAAGGCATAATTGCCCGTTATATTTTGCATCGTCTGCGCCAATGGGATGTTACCTCATCTAACCAAGTTGATTATTTTATCGCCAATTCTCATCACACCGCACGAAGAATTTGGCGCTGTTACCGCAGGGAAGCAAAAGTTATTTATCCCCCTGTGCAAGTACAAGAATTTCCTTTTCAACCTCAAAAATCTGATTACTATATCACCATTTCCCGTTTAGTCAGTTACAAAAAAATCTCTTTGATAGTAGAAGCATTCAATCAATTAGGAAAACCCCTTGTGGTTATCGGTGATGGTGAAGAAATGGCACAAATACAGGCTATAGCCAAGCCCAATATCACCCTTTTGGGGTCTGTGGAATATAGTATCCTTAAGGAATATTTAGCCAACGCTAAAGCCTTTGTTTATGCCGCCTGTGAAGATTTTGGCATTGCGATCGTCGAAGCCCAAGCCTGTGGTACTCCTGTTATTGCCTACAACTCTGGCGGAGCAACAGAAACTGTCATTGATATTCGCCAAGATAAAGAAAAAGGTACAGGAGTTCTTTTTTCTCCCCAAACAGTAGAAGGGTTGATAGAAGGAGTAGAAACCTTTTTAGAATTAGAGAAAGAGATTAATCTGGAAAACTGTCGTACCCAAGCGGAAAAATTTAGCACAGAAGTATTTAAGCAATCCTATTTAGATTTTCTGGAATATTGTTATGATAAATGCTTATCAAAGTCTTGATTTTTCATTATTTAATCTAACACCTAACACCTAACACCTAACACCTAATACCTGACACCTAACACCTAATACCTAACACCTAACACCTAATACCTACCCTCATCAAAAGACTTTTTCATCACACCCTATAAAACAATACTTATGAACCAAGTTTTAAGGCTTCCAAAAATAAGCCATAAACAAAACCGATTTTTAAAGAGCTTAATAAGTCCATCCAAGGAGGTTTTTCATTGCGACGACGATATATAATATAATTGCTTGTTTCTGTAAATAAAAGAAAAAATAGTGCGATCGAAGTATCCCATCTAGCTGATTGTCCTGCGGAAGTAGTAATCACATTGGCAAGGAAAAAACCCAACAATGCACAAATAATTATTAAGGATAATTGTCGCCAAGGATTAGTTAAAAACCCAAAAAATTGATTAACTAATCGCTCTATCAATAAGTTTAAACGGGTTTCTTGCATATTATCTAATAACTCTAACTAATTAGTTTTATGGTAACTATATCATTGATTTTATTGACTGATTAAGTGAGGATTTACTCAATCCAGTACAATTGAGAAATTAACATTATATTATCGACAAAAATGGATTTACCTTTAGATTTTAAAACTTATACTATTTGGTCAATATATACAACCATTGGCTTTTTTGTTCTCGCTATTGTGGGCTTTTTGTTTAAATGGGGTTTCCGTTTCCGTCTCGTGGGCGCTACGGGATTTATGGGAGTGTTAACCGTTGGCTTATTTGCCCTAAGTTTAGGCTTGTTCGATCGAGTAGAAATACCCAACGCCGTCAGATTTAACTTAGTTTATGATACTGGCGGAAACCAAGCAGTAATTACTGTACCCATTGACATCACCAAAGATCAACTAGAAAGCACTTTACAACAGGCATCCAATGATTTATTCTCCTATGGTAGAACAGCCACCAGTGGTGATGATCAGCTTACGATTAGGGCAAGAACACAATTTCATCAAGAAGGAGTAACAATTCCTTTATACTTAGGGCAGGTTCGTCGTTCTTTGGTGAGACAAGATGATTCAAACCCCACTATTGTTATTTCTGAAAAGGCTTTTGCTCAATTAGAATCCTTACAACAAGAACAAAAATTGAATTTGTCAACAACTCTTAATTAGTTACATCGTCACAATGTGATCTCGGTTACAATAGTATTGGTAACAATTAAGCTATCTTAGTTAATATCACTAACTAAGTCATCCTCAAAAAACAGAAAACCTATGGGTATATCAACTATTTCGAGCAATTTAGTACAAGATCAACAAATCTGGCACAGTCTCAAACAGGCGATCGCCAAAAGTTCTGGTTTTAAGCGTTGGCAAAACGAAAACAAATTAGAAATCAGTATTGATGATCAAGTTAAACAGTATTTACGTTCAACCCTTGAAGCCTTAGCTTATTAACCTTTGACTTGAACAAACACAAGAATAGGATATGACACAGACTCTGATTCTGTGTCTATTTTTTTACCTCAAAAAAATTTTTTCAAAAATTTTCCCATTTTCTTGACATTCCTAAAAATATTCGTTATATTAATAAATGTGCGTTGAATAAGAGTGAAAAGCTAAATCAATGCTAAACCTAAGCCCCCATCGTCTAGAGGCCTAGGACACCTCCCTTTCACGGAGGCGACAGGGATTCGAATTCCCTTGGGGGTATTAAAAAAAAAGAAAACAAATAGAGTCTGCAAAGGCTCTTTTTTATCATCTTCAAAATGAATATGCTAATTCGTAATCCAAATCCATCTGATTATAATATAATAATCTCCGTTGTTAACCATTGGTGGAATGGGAGAAAAATGAGTAATATGTTACCCAAACTTTTCTTTGAACACTTCAGTCAAACAAGTTTTATTATCGAAAAAGAAGGTGAAATAATTGGCTTTTTAACTGGTTTTTTATCTCAAACTCATTCACAGGAAGCATATATTCATTTTGTTGGTATTCATCCAAATTTTAGAGGGCAAGGTTTAGGAAAATCTTTATATCAAAAATTTTTTGAGGTTATTCACCAATATAATCGACAAATAGTTAAATGTGTAACATCCCCTCTAAATAAAAATTCGATCGAGTTTCATTTAAGTTTAGGATTTGAGATACAAGAGGGAAATAGTAAATATGATCAAATTTCTTATTTTTCAAACTATGACGGGGAAGGAGAAGATAGAGTCTTATTCATCAAGAGTTATAAATGAATTAAATAATTTTGTTTGGTTACGTTATCTTTAACTAAACCTACAAGTTGATTCATAGTAAATAATTATATGAACTTGAATATAACATCTTAATTTTGAGAAAAGTTTATTTCATCATTCATCGTTAATTTTTGTAGTAAAGTTGCACTAGCTTCATTTAAACCGATTAACTCCACTTGCACACCGTTACGGCGAAATTTGAGTACCACTTTATCAATGGCAGTAATCGCCCCTTGATCCCAAAGATGAGCATGAGTTAAGTTAATGGTGATAGAATCAACTAATTCTGTGAAGTCAAACTGATTTAAAAATTCATCTACCGACACAAAGAAAATTTGTCCTGATACATTATAAGTACGATGATTGCCGTCTTCACTTAATACCCTATCCACAAATACAAGTTGCGCGATTTGACGGGAAAAAAACACTGTACTCATGATGATTCCCGTTACTACTCCTAAAGCAAAATTACGAGTCAGAATAGTAATAATCATGGTGGTTAACATGACAACGGTTTCTGTTCGAGGTATTCTAGGTATGTTTGTAATGGATGACCAACGGAATGTACCAATAGATACCATAATCATCACGGCGACTAATGCACCCATGGGCATTTCTTTTACCCAATTTTGCAGGATAAGAATAGCGAAAAGGAGAAAAATCCCTGCGGAAAATGTAGATAATCTCCCTCTACCTCCTGATTGTACGTTAATTACTGATTGCCCAATCATGCCACATCCTGCCATTCCACCAAAAAAAGAGGTTATAATATTAGCGATACCTTGCCCTTTTGCTTCTTGATTTTTGTCGCTAGGGGTATCGGTTAATTCATCTACTAAAGCGGCGGTAAGAAAAGATGCTAGTAATCCCACTAATGCCATTGTTAGGGAATAGGGCAGTATAATTTGTAAAGTTTCGAGATTCAAGGGTACATTGGGAAAACTAAAAAAGGGTAAGGTTGTGGGTAATTCTCCCATGTCTCCTACTTTCGGCACATCTAGTTTAAAGAAGATGGTGATAAATGTCATTACTCCTAAAGCTATTAATGGTGAGGGTACAGCTTGGGTAAAACGGGGTAAAATATAAATGATCATTAAGGATACGATCGTAATGCCATAAACCGTATAGGGTACATTGGTTAATTGAGGTAACTGTGCAAGGAAAATTAAAACCCCTAAAGCATTAATATAACCCATCATCACGGCACGGGGTACATACTTCATCTGTTTGCCCAACTTGAAGACACCAAATAATAACTGTAAGATACCCGTTAAAATACCTGCGATAAAAATATATTCAACGCCATGATTTTTAACTAAATTTACCATTAATAATGCCATTGCTCCCGTAGCGGCGGAAATTGAGCCGGGTCGTCCTCCTAAAAAAGCGGTAGTGATTGCTATAATAAATGAGGCATATAAGCCAACTTTGGGATCAACTCCTGCTATGATCGAAAATGCGATCGCTTCTGGAATTAAAGCTAATCCTACCACTGCACCAGCGAGAATATCCGCTTTAACATTAGAAAACCACTCCCGTTTTAGGGTAACTGTATTTAACATTGCCTCCTCAAAAATTAATTAATGAATAGAAAAAATTGGATAATCTGAATAGTAATGAAGATTAAATAAAATCCAAAAGTTTAGTGTTAGAGATTGTTTTTACCTCGATAGGGATTTATCTAAGGTAGGTTATTTAATTCTCTTTCCACACCATAATTGATGTTGAGATATGCTTAAGGGGGATAGTTCATTCGATCGATATATTGATAAAACTCAATCTTACTTATAACCTAAAATGGATATTAAAGCAAAAAAATCTTGTAAAAATAAGGCATCAGAAGTTATTTTAATTTTATTAGTATCATTATCTTGATTTTTCATTCTTTAACCTAACACCTATCACCTTCCCTCATCAAAATACTATGAGGCAACGCCTCATTATTTATTTTTAAAAGTATCAACAGTTAACTGTTTATTTTGCATTTCCAAATAAATTAATAAAGCATTAACATCCGCAGGATTTACTCCTCCGATACGGGTAGCTTGTCCGATGGTTAAAGGCTTGACTTTATTGAGTTTTTCCCTGGCTTCCATGGATAAGGTTTCGATGTTTTGATAATCTAAATTTTCATCTAATTTACGGTTACTATGACGAGCAATTTGATCAATTTGACTTTGTTGTCTTTTGATGTAACCAGAGTATTTAATTTCAATTTCTGCCCCTTCTTTTTCCGCTTTATTTAACTCAGAATTTCCTAAATTATATTTTTCTAAATCTTCATAATGAAAATTAGGACGGCGCAATAAATCCGCTAGGGTAATAGAGTTTTTAATTTTTTGTTCTGTATCTGCCACAATTCTTATGGCAACTTCGTCTCTTTCTTTGATTCTTGTCTCATATAATCTTTCTTGTTCGGCGATGATATTTGTTTGTTTACGTTGATATAATTCCCAACGTCGATCGTCGATTAAACCAATTTCTCTACCAAGAGGCGTTAAGCGTTGATCTGCATTGTCCGATCGAAGTATTAAACGATATTCCGATCGAGATGTGAGCATTCTATAGGGTTCTCGTAAATCTTTAGTACAAAGGTCATCAATTAAAGTACCTAAATAACTTTGTTCACGGGAAAACACCACCATCTCTTTATTTTGGGCAAATTTAGCCGCATTGATACCTGCAACGATCCCCTGTGCGGCAGCTTCTTCATAGCCCGTTGTACCGTTAATTTGTCCTGCGGAGAATAAACCCTCAATTTTTTTTGTCATCAGGGTAGGATAACATTGAGTCGCAGGTAAAAAGTCATATTCCACCGCATAGGCAGGGCGCAACATGACACAATTTTCTAAACCGGGTAACGTGCGTAACATTGCCAATTGAATATTCTCAGGTAAACCCGTAGAAAACCCTTGAATATATAACTCTGGAATGTCTCGCCCTTCAGGCTCAATAAATATTTGATGGCTTTCTTTATCCGCAAAACGCACGATTTTATCCTCAATACTAGGACAATATCTTGGTCCTTTGGAGTCGATAAAACCGCCGTAAATGGGGGATAAATGCAGATTATCTTTAATTAGTTGATGGGTGGCTTGAGTGGTACGGGTTAAGTAACAGTTCATTTGTTCTCTTTCGATCCAAACTTCAGGATCAAAACTAAACCAACGGACTTCCTCATCGGGGGGTTGTACTTCCATTTTGCTGTAGTCAACGGTGCGCTTATCAACCCTTGCTGGTGTACCTGTTTTCAGTCTTCCTGTCTCGAAACCCAAGTCATTCAAGGTTTCTGTAAGTCCGATGGAGGCAAATTCTCCAGCCCTTCCTGCGGACATAGATTTACCGCCAATCCAGATTTTACCGTCTAAAAATGTGCCTGTGGTTAATACTACTGCTTTGGTTTTAAAACAAGTTCCAAAATATGTTTGAACACCGATAATTTCATCATTTTTGCCTAAGACTAAATCTGTCACCATGCCTTCTCTGATGGACAAATTAGGCTCATTTTCCACAATATTTTTCATGATATGGGCGTATTCTCGCTTATCGGTTTGCGCCCTTAATGCCCATACAGCAGGGCCTCTGGAATTATTTAACACTCTTTTTTGTAGGTAAGTTCGATCGGCCATTTTGCCGATTTCTCCTCCTAAAGCATCGACTTCGTGGGTAAGTTGAGATTTGGCAGGACCACCCACCGCCGGATTACAAGGTTGCCACGCAATTTTATCTAAATTCAGGGTTAACATCATGGTGCGACACCCTAATCTAGCACTGGCTAAAGCGGATTCACAGCCCGAATGTCCTCCGCCAATAATAATCACGTCAAATTCGTCTTGAAATTCTACGGGGGTTTTAATGGTCATTGTTATCTTTTTGTGTCTATGAAATTAGAGATTCTAACTTTATATGATAGCGTTTTGCGATCGAAATTTATTGATAAGGGGCTGTATCCCAGTAAATAAAAATAGATTCATCTGTAAGACGATATATTAAACCTCGATCGTCCAAACCGTCTTCTCGTTGTGCTTTTTGACCATTTTCATCTTGATACTGTCCAGCTTCATCGCCTACGGGCATTAAATCATAGCGTTTGCCATAATATTTTAATAGTAAAATTCAGGTATTTTGAGAATTTGATCCCCCCTAACCCCCCTTAAATAAAGGGGGAATTTAGTTTAAATTTCTCATAAATGATTCCTGATTGCTATAGATAAATTTTCCGTTTTATTTTAACTGCGAAATAAGCGACTATATAATTGTTGGTGTTGAATACTAGCTAAAGATAATCCCCAACTGCAACTAGATAATTCATCATCTTTTAAGGATAAAATTTTTGTTAATTGTTGAGTAATTTCTTTATTAAAATTTAATAATAATTTTTGTCCTTCGGTTTGTCCTAATGGAATTAATTTGACTCCTACATTGACTAAATTATTTACCCAATTATGAAGATAGCCTAATAATACGTTTTCTATTTCAATTTGCCAATGCGCTGTAATTACTCCAAATACGATCGAATAGTGACCAGAGGATTTTAGGTTATTAATAACTGTTTGTAAAAATAAATTATCAGGTTCAAAAGAGTTAATTAACCGTAATAAACTTTTGCCCATTTGCCAACTTTGTTGCCTTAATTCTGCGGTTTCTCGACTGGCACTAAACCAATTATTCCAATATAATAAATCTTCTATTTTTTTTGCTTGATAACTATGGTACGATCGAACAATCATTGCCGATTCTACTCGAATTGAGCCATATTTTAACTCATTTAATAACCAATGTTTTAAGCCTTGACTATCAATAATTAATTTTTTTTCAACGAGAGTTTCTAATCCTTCTGAATAACTATACGCACCTAAAGGCAAACTAGAATTACACAGTTGTAAAAGTAATAATAATTTTTCTGACATTCATTATTATAAAGTGATTTTATTTATCGGAACTTTTGCTTGTTAATTATCAATTATCATCATCAATAGTGATTCATTTTTAGTTAAGTTAAATTAAATTAAATCTGCTTGATGAATTACTACGGCTAATAATGCAGAAAAAACGGTGATTCCTGTTGCTACTAAAGGATTTTGCCCTTGAGTAACGGCATAAGAGGTGATAATTCCTGCGCCAATAGCCGCAGTTAAACCAGCAGTTACTAAATCTTTTTCTTGATTATTATTCATGGTTTTTAAGAGTAAGATAATTGTAAAATTAACACCAAATTTAAAGAAAAATTAATTATTGATTAATCCAGTAAAACAAGATTACGATCGATAAAATTGGTCTTTGATTCAAATTAACATCTTCTTTTAACTTGAATAACATTTTTTAAAAAAGATTAATATTTAGCTATATTTCTTAACAAAATCCGATGATCAATAAAACTTTTTACTCATTACTCATTACTCATTACTTTACTTGAATCAAAAGTTTAAGAATCAAACAGCTATGCTGGGGGAGGAGTCCATAATCCAATTTCAAATAAATCTCTCGCGCCCGTGAAGCCTTGTCCTATAAATAATAACAATGCCAAACAATTTAAAATAATGTGAATATTACGCCATTTGTTCGATCGATCTCGGTAAATATCATCGATAATAGCCACAGAAAAAATCATCAATAAACAAACAGTTACACCATAATAATAATGTGACCAAAACCATTCATTACTACGGCGAAAAATGCCATCTTGACAACCTAAAATAACTACTCCCATTCCGCTTAAAGTAGCAAAAATTCCTCGCCATAATTTATCTCTCGATCGAAATAATAGAATAAAAGAAGCGATGGTAAAAACAAACATTAAAACAATAAAAATAAACTGAAAAAAATTAGTTTCCCAAAGTGTTTCTTTAAGAATATTTTTAGTAATAATTGGTCGTGCTAATCCGATTAAAGACGAAATAACTACTCCTGTCGATAACCATTTCCCAATCTGCACATGATTTAAACCGACGGAAGGAGGAATTTTACTTTTCTCTCCCTCTTTGATTTCTAATCTTCTTTGACGAGTTTCCCATGCAAAATAACACACAATACCAATTAAGGGAAAAACCGCTACTACCGTAAAAAATGGATGAATTAAGAGGGTAAATTGTTCGATCGACATAATACATCAAATAACTAATTTATAACCCATTATTCACGATTTCTCTTAAATTATGACAAAAATCTCCTGAGAAAAATTTAATTTGTAATTGTTGCCATTGTTGCCACTTATCTAGTTTATCTTTAAGGATTAATTGATGTAAATTATTCAGTTTTTTTAACCATTTATTCCCCATAACTTCCGTTAAATGATCCTGTAAACAAATATTATCTTGAATTTCTCCTAAAATTTCTTGAACTTGCACAATAAACTCTAAATATTCTCTATATTCTTGAGGATAAAATTCAGTAAATAATTCTAACTGATAACGAGTTTTTTTAGCTTGTTTTCTCAGTTTATGTAAACTTTCTCCTTGTAGATTAATCAATAAATCAACATCTTTTTCTGAGAGATTTTCCTTAATTATAATTTGTCCATTATAATCCCTAAAAGTACCTATCAACCATGCAGATTGTAGAAAAAAGTTACTAATTTGAGGTAGTAATAAATCAGGTAAGATACGGCGGATATTTTGCAGGGCGATCAAACTAAATTGAGGATTTTCTAACCAAAATAACAAATCTTCTTTGAGATGCAGATATTTTTTACTGGTTAAAATAGTTTCTAAATTTTTTGAGTTAGAATCAACATTAGGTTGACTGATTTTGTGAATAATTTTTTCGATGATAACAGTTTCTTGATCTAAAGATTTATGATTAAATTTATTTTCTAAATTAATTTTGAGAATATCTAAATCCCTCTGTTGTCCTAAAATTCTGGCAAGATTTCCTATTTTTTTATCGGTAATACTTGATGGAATAATTAGGGCGATCGAAAAAACACTTAAAACACTTCTTAATTTTCTCATCCCGACTCGAATTTGATGCAAATTTTCGGGATCATTTTCTGTTAAGATTTTCTGTTCATATTTAACAATTTTTTTTACCTGTTTAGCGATGGCATTAAATGCAAAATCGGCTAAGGTAATCGGATTATCTTTGAGGGTGAAATTATACATATATATACCCCTAATGATCGTTAATAAAGATTTTTGAGATTGCTTGATATTTCCCAATGACAGAATATCGTTATCTTTGCGTAATTCCTAGCTTATTTTATACTCATCAAGGTTATAATCTGATGTTGCAAAATGTATAGTTGCCTCTTGCCTACTTGCCTTTTGCCTACCTTCACCAAACTCAAATTATGCCCTCGCCAAGTATAGCACAGCTTACTTATGCTCGATCGACCATTCAATTTGTCTTAAAATTCCTCTAATCATTGCTAATTCTTGACTGGTAAGATTGGCACGATTAACAATGCGCCGTAATTTTTCCATCTTTTTTGGTGCAGTATGGGGATATAAATAACTCACTTGCAATAATACGGACTCTAAATGTTGATAATAGCCTTCTAAATCTTCAAGATTGACTAAATCTTCCACAGATAAATTTTCTGGCTCGATCGATTCTTGGGAAATTTGATATAATTCATAAGCACAAATACCCACAGCTTGAGCTAAATTCAAGGATGGATATGCTGGATTAGAAGGAATACAAATGAAACGTTGAGCATAACTCAATTCTTGATTGCTTAAACCCCTATCTTCAGGACCAAAAATTAAAGCACTGGTGATATGATCAGCTTTAAGCCAAGGTATTGCTTGTTTAGGAGTCTCTAAGGTTGTATGTACATCTCTTTGTCGTCCAGTGGTGGCGATCGCTCTGTTACATCCATATAAGGCTTGAGGAATTGAATCCACAATCTCAGCTTTTTCTAATACTTCCACTCCATGAACTGCCATAATCCTAGCATCTTCCGACAAATGATCACAACGGGGATTGACAATGGTTAATTTAGTTAACTCCATATTACGCATAACTCGCGCGATCGATCCGATATTTCTTTCCCCTGCTGGTTCAACTAAAATGATTTTGACATCAGACATTTTATAATAAATAAAAATTTTAAAATATAATTACTATGACAGAAGTTATTACTCAAGCTATCAGCGATCGAATTTGTAAACACATGAACAATGATCATCAAGACGCTGTGAAACTATATGCCCAATATTACGGTAAAATCGACACTCCCAACACTGCTTTTATGAGTTCGATCGATGCTCAAGGAATGTATATCATAGTTGATAACCAAGAAGAAACTCCCCTAAGAATCCAATTTGATCATACCCTAACCGATGCCAAAGACGCTCATACAACCCTTGTGGAAATGATGAAACAAGCCCAATAATTAAGTAAAAAGTAAAAAGTAAAAAGTAATTTAAAAATTTTCTCTAACTCTCCATTCTCCATTCTCCATTCTCCATTCTTCATTCTCCATTCTCCATTCTCCATTCTCCATTCTCCATTCTCCATTCTCCATTCTTCATGTATAATCTTTATACTTGGTACAAGAACCAAGCATTATGTAGTATAACCACTGAAAACTATGACTGGAAAAGTAATAGATAGTGGTGCTAACAGTATCCTTTTAGTGATATTGCCCCTAGCGTTAATCATAATGGTAGTATTTACCTTTTGGCCCATAATTGTAGGGATTCTCGTCTTTGCATTGGGGTACAAATTATGGAAAAGATACCATTTGAAACAACTATCTGAACAAATAGATCCTTTTTTTAATCAATTAATACAAGCCAATCAAGGTTGCTTAACGGTAATTGATATTACCACTAAAGTTAACCTTAGTGTTAAAGATGCCCGTTCATATTTAGATTACAAAACTCAACAATATGGCGCGGTAAAAAGATTATATGAAGATAAAGGAGTTGTCTATTATTTCTTGACAGCTAACGCTTTAGGCAGTATCTTTGATGATAGTGAGCCTGATGATGATACTGATCTAGCACCTGATACAAACGCTTCATTTTCCGATCGTCCGACAACACAAGTTATTGAATCTCAAACGCCAACAGTTAATCCAGAAATCGTTATCCCCGTAGTAACTGAACCTTCTACAACTACAGTCATTCCTTCTAGTGCATCTACTTCTGTTGATAATCCCCTTCCTCCCCCTTCATCCCCAGAAGAAAACACCAGTAGCTCGATCGAAAGCAATATTAATGCTTTAAATCAAAGTGAATTAGCTAAACGTTTAGAAGTGAGTCCAACTACAGTGGCAAAACGAAAGACTGAGGCAGATTTTCCCTTGTGGAGTCAAAGTCGTGATCCTGATGGAACTTCATGGCAATATGTAGAAGAAACGAAGTTATTTATTCCGAAATAACAATTAAGATTACACAATTCTTTTAATTGTAGGGTGGGCATTGCCCACCAACTAATATTTATTGCTCAAGTTAAGAATTTCCATCACGGCATTATTAATAATCTCTGCACTTTTTTCTATTTCTATCTCCGTGGTAAATTTACCTATGCCGATTCTCAACGCCCCCTCAATGGTTGTATCATCTAAATTCATCGCTCTTAAAACGTGAGAGGGGGAAAAAGTGGCACTACTACAAGCTGAACCCGTAGAAATGGCTAATTTATGCCTAATTCGGGCTATAATGGCACTATTGGGCATATTTGGTATTGATATATGTAAATTTCCTGCTAGGCGATTTTCTGTATCTCCATTGATGACTAAATCGGGAATTTTGGCTTGTAATAGTGATTGTAGATGATTTCTTTTGAGTTCGATCGAGCCTTCATCTTCTCTCATCTCTAGTTGTCGTAAATAACAAGCCTCTCCCAAACCCACTATCCCTGATACATTTAATGTACCCGATCGAATGCCCTTTTGATGTCCTCCCCCATAAATCAGAGGTTGTAAAGAAAAACCTTTTTTGATGACTAATGCACCGATACCCTTTGGGGCGTATAATTTATGACCAGAGATAGTTAAAAAAGTGATACCCCAATCCTCGAAGTTAACGGGAATTTTGCCCACTGCCTGAGAACCATCACACAGAAAAGGGATATGATATTTATGGGCAATCCCCCCTATTTTTTCGATGGGATAGATATTGCCAATCTCATTATTTGCCCCCATGATACACAATAAATCTGCTCCGTGAGTGCATACTTTTTCAAGGTGATTTAAGTCAATTCTGCCCTTATTATCTACCTTCAACCACACAATCTCCCCTAATCCCTTCTTTACCATTGCCTGACAAGTATCGATAACGGCTTTATGTTCGAGGGGTGAGATAATATAACGATGAGGATAAGGCTGGATTAATCCTTGAATAACTAAGTTAATGCTTTCCGTTGCGCCAGAGGTGAAAATTATTTCTTGAGGGGATGAGTTGATTAAATCCGCAATCTGCTGTTGAGCTTTTTTTACTGCTTCTTGGGTTCGATCGCCAAAAACATGATCTATACTGCTACTATTGCCGAAGTTATGCACCATATAATCATATACCTTATCAGCAACACGTCGATCGACGGGGGTTGTAGAGTGATAATCTAAGTAGATAGGATTAGACATTAAGAATCTTAGTGTATAATATTTGTATATTTAGACATTTTACACAAGAAAATGAGAACTAATATTGATCTTGATGATAGTTTACTAGAAGAAGCCTTCCGTTTAACTAATGTGAGAACGAAAAAAGAGTTAGTAAATATGGCTTTAAAAGAGTTAATTCGTAATCGAAAAAAACTGAATTTATTAGATTTAAGTGGAAAAATTGAATTTAGAGAAGACTATAATTATAAGGAGTTAAGAAATAACGAAAATGTATCTAATTGATACTTCTGTTTTGGTTAATATTTTTCGAGATAAAACGGGAATTAAAAGAAAAAATTTAGAAAATATTATTCAAGATAATCCTTTCTTTTTGAGTCATTTTATCCAAATGGAATTATTACAGGGTGCTAAAAACGAACAGGAATGGCAACTATTGGAAATTTATTTGGATGATCAAGATTATCTTACAGAAAATAGTTCTATATTGATTAAATCAGCTCGTGTTTTCTATGATTTAAGACGTAAAGGTTTAACCGTTAGAAGTAGCATTGATTGTTGCATTGCTCAACTAGCTATCAGTTATAATTTCATTTTAATTCATAATGATAAAGATTTTGAAACTATTAAAAAAGTAAGAAATTTACAAACTATTATTTTAAATTGAACCTTCTTTTACTTCAATGATATTTTCTTTTGAGTTCGATCGACAGGGGTTGTAGAGTGATAATCTAGGTAGATAGGATTAGACATTTTTCACGAAGTCAGTTAGTACAGAAATTTTAATAAGTAAAAAATGTTATTTGATCTTAAACTTTGTCTAAAATTAATAAGATTATTTGTTTAAGTTCATCTAATTTTTTTTGATTTAAAATATTCCAAATTATTTCGTAATCTAAGGAAAAATAAGTATGAGCAATAATATTTCTTAAACCAATAATATCTTTCCATTTTATTTGTTCATATTCTTGCCTTATTTGAGGAGGAATATTTTTAGTAGCTTCTCCAATAATCATTAAATTATGAGTCACAGCATCTAATGTTTTTTCATCTTCTAATAATTGTGATTCTGTTAAATTTTTAGTATATAATTCAATTTTATTGATACTATTAAGAATATCACTTAGATAAAGTTTAAGGTTTCTCGACATAAATCGCTTCGGCTAATACAGAATTTTTGATTATGGTTTTGATGGATTTAAAAGTGACTAAATCTACCGATTTATTAAATAATTCTTCAAGATAAAATTTTAAGTTCATATAACCATCTAATGTAGTAGAATGATTAAACTCTACCAAAAAATCTAAATCACTATTTTCTGTAGCTTCATTTCTAGCAGTTGAGCCAAATAGTGCTAAGGTTTTAATATCGTATTTAACGAAAAAGTTTTCTTGATTTTTTAAAGTTTGTAAAATAATTTCTTTTGTTAATGTTTGTTGTTTTTCAGTCAATAAATTATTCATAATTGATAGCTATAAAATATGTTAAAAAAATAAATATTTGTAATTACATTACATCAACAATAATTTCTTTTTCATACTGTTTATATTCATCATCAAGGTTATAAAGTAAACTATGAATTTGCTGACGTAAAAAACGAGCTGGTTTTAAACAATTAAATAAATATTCTTCCTCTGTTAAATTCAAACTAGGATAAAATAGTTTTAGAAAACCTGATGCACTTTTCAAGAGATAAATTTGATCTCTACCTGAAACATTAGAGATAAATCTAGTATGAGATTGAGCATAGTGATAAAAACGATTATCCTTTCTTAAATTAAATAAAACCTCTCCAAAAAAGTCTGTTTTTAAACCTATTTGAGTCGCCCTCATATTTAGTTGAAATTTAGGAATTTTCCAACCGGGTATAATACCCATAAATCGATCGAGTAAAGCAGTTTCTGAGAAAAATTTAGGAAGATTTTTGATTAAATTATCTTCATTTTTTGGACGTTGATATGCGTCTAATTCAATATTAGCTAATAACACCAAAGAGCAATCACTATTAATATCAGCAAACCCCGATCGATTATAGCGCCCATTAGCCAAATAGGTTTTTAAAGGTCCAATAATTTCATCTGGATTATCAAAAGTTAAACTTTGCACCTCATCTAAAACAGCAACATCATAAGTGCCTAATAAGCCAATTTCTCCTGTTTTACCATTGAAAAATAATCTTGGGGCAGTGATTTTTCCTCCGCTAATAACCTTTACTTTACTATTAACATTTTCATAGAAAAAACTTTTTCCCGTGCCTTTCGGTGCTAATTCCATCACATGATAATTTGATTCTACTAATGGTAATAATCGGCTTAAAATCCAAATTTTTGACTCATCATTATAGGCAGAATCTTCAGGGTTTAATCCCATAGAACATAATAACAAATCTCGCCATTGTTCAAAAGTGAATTTTTCTCGACATTTTCCATAGTCTTTAATATTTACTTCTGAAGTTTGAAAAGGATCAAATTCACACACATTAACATTATATTTTCCCCTTTCATTGATAGCATAATTAAGGGTAATTTTTCCCCATATTCCTCTACCTAATAACAACGGATTTTGTTCAATAATATGAGGCTCAATATCACATTCAGGGAGATTTAAAACAGGAATACTGGCTAGAGGTATTTGTTTTTCTTCCGATGGTTTTTCTAGTGGCACTCTTACTTGTAATAAAGCAATTAACTTTTTCTCTTCTCCCTGTTGCACTTGATATTTTATCCTTTCTTTATCATCTTTTCTGGGAAAGGCTTTCATCACCATATTATTAACTTTTTCATGTTCCAATGTACTTAAATTACCAATACCGGGTACAATTTTATCTAATAGCCATTCAGCAACAAAACTAGGCACTCCTGATTCAGTTAAGCCACTAGATGGAAGTCTTTTTTTGTCAATAGATAAGTTAGAAAATACTTGAGTTACTAAGTCGTTATTGTAGAAGTTTAATTCATTCATAATGTTTTATTAGTAAAAATATCAGTTTGGTTAAATCAATCATTAAATAAACTTTATTTAAGTTTTGTTGGGTTACTATGAGTGCTAACCCAACCTACAAATTAGTAAGCCTTTTAAGGCTTATTATTATCAAGA
This sequence comes from Geminocystis herdmanii PCC 6308, assembly GCF_000332235.1. Taxonomy (NCBI): domain Bacteria; kingdom Bacillati; phylum Cyanobacteriota; class Cyanophyceae; order Chroococcales; family Geminocystaceae; genus Geminocystis; species Geminocystis herdmanii. The sequence goes on from NZ_CM001775.1 coordinate 2,913,913, forward strand.
TAAATTTAGGTTAAAAATTCTTGAATATCTCCCGCTATTCCGCTAGTAAATTTTAAGTTATTATTGATAATGTTTAACCTTTCTAATAGCTTATTTTTATTACTAAATTCTCCTAAACTTGCTTTAATATTTTCTCTAGCTAATAATTGAATTTCCGTTTGTTTTTCTTTAATAAAATTATTAATACGATTGTCTATTTCTTCTTTTGATAAATTTTGGGTTTCAAGTTTAACTTTATTTAATTCTATTTGATTTTTAAATTCTTTTGAGTTAATAACACTATTAATTCCTTTATCAATATATTCTTGTCTTAATTGTAAAATTGAGTTAATTATAGTCGGTAAATTGTCGATATATTTTTGAGCTAAATCTTGATTTTCTGATTGATTTAAAACATCTAATAAGCCTTGATAACTATATTTACAATGGACAATTTCTAAAATAGCATAACGGAAAAATACCCATTGACTTTCATTTAATTCTTTAATATGTAAATTTAATAATCCTCTTAATCCTAATTCGCTAGGAGTAAAAATATTGACTCTTGATTCAGTGATAAAGCCTGTTAATTTTTGATGTAAAGTATCTGATGATGAAGAAAAATATTTGTTTAAGGCGTTTAAATATAAGTTAGCAATAAATTTAGTTATTCTCAATCTTTCTTCATAAGGTGTGTAGGGATTATCTTTAATGATTAACTCAACAATGGAGTGAATTGTCATGGGATAACCTAATTGAAATGCCTGAGTAGAAATGGCATCTAAAATTGATTTTGCTTTTGCTATTAATTCTTTTTTCTCTTTTTCACTATTATTACTTAAAAATCTTGTGTCATCTATATTAAATAGTTTACAAGCAGTGATATATTTTATTTTTTCTTCCCAAGTTTTGACGGCATCTAAGGTATTTTTAGCATCTTTTAATTGATAGGTTAAATAGTCACTAATAGTTTTTCCTTCTTCTTGAGACTTATTTATTTTATCTGTTAAACGATGAACATGATCTTCAAATATAGCTTGAACTGCGCTACCTTCAAATAATAAATTAAATGATTTTATGTGAATTTCTTCTGTTTTTAATAATGGGCTTTGCAACTGATTATAAACTTCTCGCATCGCCTGATTATAAACGGCAAAAGGAATAAATTTATCAAATAAAGGTAAAATAACAACATCGGTTAAATTGCCTAATAAATTAACGGCTAATTGTACTTGTTGTAAAGGGTGATATTTTCCTGAAAATCGATCGAAATAATTCCATTTTTCTGCTAATTCTGTACCTTTTAATAAATCTTGACAACGCTCTTTATTTTTGGTGCGACGATTATGGGTAATATCTTTACCAGATTCTATCAGATTAAAAGCATCTTTCATGCCGAAACTGATGGCACAATGAATTTTAAACAACGCCACTGCTGTACAATACTCTAATTGCCCTGTAACTACTTCACTTTTACGGGTATCCGCATCGGAAAGACTATCACCAAAGGCAAAGGAATAAATACGCGCTAGGGAGGCATTCTCTTCTCCTCTGTCTTTCAACTGGGATAGGGTATTACGCATCATACGCGCGGCTAAATCCTCATCATCTAATAATAATTCTCTTGATGGGCTAATGCGTTTTGCATTTTTATTGACTACGACAAAGATTTCTCGACAGACGCTTTTTAAGTCAATGCCTTTTTCTTTGAAAGTGTGATTATTTTCGTGTAAATCGGGAAAAAAGACGATACAAACGGGTAATTCGAGGTTTTTTATCTGATTTTGGTTTACTTGTAAATGATTATAGTAAGAGGCATATTTATTATCCCCCCATTTTTGATTAATGGTGCGATGTAGTGCCAAAATTGCCATTGCCCGATGTTGCCCATCAACTATAATTAAAGCACTTTGTTTTTGATTATATTTTAAGACTCCTAAAGGGGTTAATTCTCCGTCTAAGGTGTGTTTTTCAAATTCAAATAAGTTGCCAAAACTGATGGATGTATCGGTGTGATTTGTAAGGGGAGGATAGTAGGGTAAGATACCTGATTTTTCAATTCTTTTTGGTGCTAAAACTGCTAAAATTGGGGGGAAAAAACGAGCATTTGAGCCACTTTCACCAAGTAAATAGGGAATTAAATCATTGGCTACCCTAGAATCGTCTAAGTCTCTTTGCAATAATTCATCAAAGGTTAATTCATCTATTTTAAAAATTTCTCGCCAAGGAATCATCTGATCTGCTAAAGTATTTTCCCAAGTATTTTCTGCACCCGGCTTCATTTTTGTTAGTAAATATTGGGCAGTAATTTTTTTATCTTCTGACTCTATGGTAAATTCTCCATAAGTGCCGTAAATGGGTTGTTTTTGCACACCAAAGTTTAAATTCATAGTTTTTATTTCTCTATATTTTATAATAATGAAAGGTTCGATCGAGTTTTGATAAAATAGGTAAAATTTGATTCAATTTCTTAATAAATAAATAGTTTGAGCGGTAGTTAGAATTTCTTTGCTACGAATCCAGTTATCATTATCATTAAGAGAATCTTTAATAGCAATATCTACGGGATAATTAAGTAAGGATTCTAATTGAGATTTAAGTTTAGAAATTGTTAATAAACCTTGAGGAGTATTAGGTTGAAAAGAGATGAGAAAATCAACATCACTTTCGTTGTTAAAATCATCCCTTAAAACTGAGCCAAATAAAGCCATTTCTTTGATATTCCATTGTTGACAAATATCAAAAATTTGATTAAGAGAAATTTGTAAACGTTTCTCAATTTCAGTCTTAGATAGTAATAACATAATTCCCCTTTAAAATTATAATTTACTCATTTAAATATCCCTGATACTAGATTCTTCTATACATTCTGATAATGGTGTTTTTCCTCCTTCTTTTATCGATTCAATCATGTTAGGAAGGGTTTACAAATTACAAACTAAACAAGGTAAAGTCGAATCATCGTCATCTAACACCGACTCTAAAGCCTCTGCTAAAGGGCGATTCGGGGCTTTTTTCTGCTCTCGTGCGATCGAACGTTCATGATGTGCTATGATTTCGTCTTTACGCTCTAATAATTCCAAGAGGGTTTCACCCTGATTCCAAGTATAGGTGCGCCCATCTCGATGATTAGACTCGTATTCAACGGCTTTTGCAAACAAATCAGGATGATTCTCCGCCAACATCACCCATTCATACTTACGTTGAAAGAAACAGAAAAAACAACCAGAGCGACTGCGCCATTTATAATATTCAGGTAAACCAATACCGCTTTCTTCTAAAAGTTGCAGAATGTCAGTTTTAACTAAACCCCTCTCTTTGAAGGGAAAAACGGGTTTAATATTCGGTTTCGTAGAGATGTAACCCTCCCTATTTTCATCGGCACGAATGCCAATATAGCTGATAGCTTCATCATCGCCGACAAATTCCTCAAAAGGCTTAATCTTCATTTTAACCGTACACCAGCGCATCTGCGGAGACGGTAATAAACCATCATGAATCGCCAACCAATGATCAAAACCCCGATTTTCGCTAAGATAATGTATCTTAATGCCTAAACGAGCTTGAATTCGATCGAGGTAATCGTAAGTTTCCTGTAGCTCCTTGTGTGTATCACAAAAAAAATACTCCATGTCGGGAATTTCTTTGTGTAGCAAAATTGCTAAAGCGGTAGAATCTTTACCACCACTTAATCCTAAAACGTGCCTGACTCTTTTTTCAGTCATGAAAGATAATTGAACTGATTATTAATTTCACATATTTATAATCATAACAGAGGAATAAGTAATCCAGTTGGGGATAAAAATATTTTTTTCAAATTATATCTTGATAACAAAATGTTAAGACACCCTTGTATCTTTGCGAACTTTGTGTATTTATGTGAGAAAATTAATCTAAAATTATCAGATTTTAAATGTTTAAATTTAGATAATCACTCATTCCCGACTCAGCTAATTCCCTATCTTTTTGACAATTTTACTATTCTAAGAAGCTGTTAAATAAATCCAATTATCGTTAAAACCTTGTATTTTTGCTAAGGATATTAAAGGCTCAAACTGACGGTTATAAATATTAGTTAATAATTCTAAATTTAATAAATCTTCTATGTGACTTACCTTTAAATCTAGCAGATAATTTTCTGTATATTTTAACCATTCTTTTCGAGGTAAATATTGATGAGAAATAGTTAAGCCTTGATGTTGTAATTGAATAAATTTGACTAAATATTGAGAAGATGGTATATTATTTGATTTAGAACTATTAACATTATTCATCGTTGGGATTAAATTCCAAAGTCGATCGTGAGCTACAAATGACCAAGGTAAATAATGATCGATCGAAATGCTATTTTTATCTAAAGTTTGCTGAGAATAAATACATTTAATCGGTTGTTTTTCTAGTATAAATTTCCAATAATTAGCTTGGTTAGTTAAAGAGTTTCTTTTCTCAGGGGCAAATAATTTATTAACCAAATTGGGTACATTTTGATTATTTTTTTGCATATATTGTAACCATTCCCAAGCCACCCAACCTTTAATAATGATAAAATTTTGTTTAAAATATTCTACCCATTCTGGATGTAAAATAATGGCATCAGATTCTCTATAGGTATTAGCATTAAAACGATATAAAGGTTTAAGAATATAAAAATATAGATTAGCTATTTCTGGGGTTTTTTTGACTACTTCATAATTAACATCAAAATCCCGTAATTTTTCTTGTAAAAAAGGGCGTAATAATCGAAAAGGTACATTCTTTTTAAAATCAGCAATAATAGCAGTTAAATTATTTTGACTAATAATTTCTTTCAACGCTATTTTATCGCTACTATTAAATTTTAAAACGGTAGTGTTTACCGTCAAATCAAGGGAGTCTAACTTATTAGCAATTCTATCTTGTTTCCCAAAGGATAGGCGAAAAAAGGTATGAGGATACCAAGCATTAGCTAACATTTCTATCATTAATTCTTGAAAACTAATTGACTCTGAATTATCAAATAATCTCTGGGATAAAATATCTAAAATGGAGTAAAAAAAGAGATATTTATAAGAATTAGTGGTTGCTTGAAATAATCGAGATAATGCCCATATATTTAGATGGTTAGATTCTGGTAAAATTTGAGAATTAATATTCATATTTGTTCAATTTATTAAGTTTATTGAACATTCTTTTGTCGATTGGGTTAGCTTCAGCGTAACCCAACAATAATTATTGCAAAATACTTATTAATTAAATACTTTATTAAGCCATCGCATCTTGTAATTTAGGATCACTATACCAACTATAAGCACCAGTAGTAACAGGAATAATATTAACTTCTTTTCGTACTTCATCTAAAGGATGTTCAAAATATTCCTCCCATTTAATAGGAAATAAAGGTTTTGCAGACTCCCCCATTTCTAAACCTTGAGATATTAACTTAAATTTATAACCTAAAGTTTTAATTTGATCTTCTGGTAAAGATGTTTCAGATACTAATTTATCAGAAGCAAAAAAGCTAATTAATAAAGATAATAAATCAATAAACAAAAAACCGGGAAAACGACTTTGAGCAACCGTTACTGAAATTACTCCTAATTCCCCAAAATTATTAAGACTAAATCCTGTTAAAATATGATGAATATCGTGGGTTTTAAAGACTCGAAAATTTACATATTCTTCATCGTTCATTTCAGGTTTTGCTGGAGGATAAAATTGAGGATCATAACCCATTGTACTCATTACTTTACCATAAGTCCAACCAAGAGAATGTTTCGGCATCGCTAACATTGCATCTAAATCGTATGCTAAACCAATATATTTCTCCTTAACTATTTCTGCTGAATTGGAATCACTCATTACCGCCCTAACACACAATTCCATCGGTTTTGTGCCTAAAAATCGATGACTTACTTTAAACGCACTACTTACATCTTGCACTGCACCTCCAGCAATTTTCACTAAATCAGCAAACTTCGCTAAATTTTCAGGGGATGTTATCTCGTTGATATAGTTAAAAGACATAATTTCAACTTTGTAAATTATTAATAAAATTTTAGCAATTTATCTAGCTCAACAAATGTTAAGATTTGTATGATTATCTCTCGCAAAGGCGCAAAGAAAACAGAGAACATAAAGCATTACAATTGGCTATAATTTATTCAATATAGTTCGATCAAGATATAATTAATCTAAAATTTAATTAATTAAAATTATTAAAAAAATATGACTATAATATCAATAAAAAATAAGCATTTAGAGCTTATTATAACAACCCTAAAAGATGAGTTTACTAACATCTATAAACAAAGATTAGCACAGTTAATATTATTTGGTTCACAAGCGAGAGGAGATGCCAGAGAATATTCTGATATTGATATATTAGTGGTTTTAAAAGGAGATGTAAATTGTGTTGAAGAAATAAAAAATAATAGTGATTTTATCAGCAGTTTATGTCTTGAATATGATGCAGTAGTTAACTGCTTTTATGTTTCAGAAAATAGGTTAAATAATGAGGATAATTTATTTATTAAAAATGTTAAACAAGATGGAATATTATTATGAATATAAAAATAAAAAAGTTACTTATAAAAGCTGAACAAAGTCTCAATGCTTCTGAATATTTACTGAGAGGAGAATATATTGATTTTGCCGTAGCTAGGGCTTATTATGCTATGTTTTATCTAGCAGAGGCATTTTTAACAACTAAAAATATGGCTTTTTCTAAACATTCGGCGGTAATTTCTGCTTTTGGAAAAGAATTTGCAAAAACACAAATTATTCCTCCTAAATATCACAAATATTTAAAAGAAGCACAAGATTTACGATTAGTAGGAGATTATGATGAGATAGATATGATTTCAAAAGAAGAAGCACAAATTCAAATTAATCGTGCAAGAGAATTTCTTGAGTTTTCTCAACAAGAATTAAATCATTTTTGTCAGGAATAAATCAATTTTATTAAAAAAATTTTCGGTTTATTCATCTTCTAATAGTTGTGCTAATATTTCGGGAGTTAAACCATTAGCTTTTGCTTCCTCTCTAATTTGAGTTACTATTTCTTCAAAGCTATCAGGTTTTAATAATTGTTTTAAAACTAAATTACAAATTTGGATTGCATTTTCTTGTTTAGTCGCATCTGCTTGTTGATAGGCTTTAGCTATTTCTGAGTCAACTTTAATTGTTATGGTTTCCATCATTAACTCCTTGATATACTCATTTATTTTGATTATATCTTAAGAAAATTTCTTTCAATTTAGCAAAAAACGAGAATTAGTTGGATTACGAGTTACGCTAACCCAACCTAGGATTAGTTTAGGATTCTTTCGGTGAGTTTCGCTAATACTGCTTCTCTGAGTTTTCGATCGAGCGGTAATCGTGCTAAGATTTCATCAACTAATTTATCTGCCTCTTTTTCTTTCGTTTCATCTATCCATACCATCCTTAAAGTTTCCTCCCCGTCATCACGGGTGACACTAATTCTTCTCGCAGTTACCCCTTCTTGAATACCTTGAGTGTTAACTTCTGTTTGGATAGCCTCTAAATTCTCGAATTTGCGCACTATATCCGCTAATTTTACCTCAAATGCGATCGAATCCTCATCATTCCAAGACTCCGCAGGTTTATCCGCAATCACCATCACAACCGCCGATAACCATTGACTATCACTTTGAGAATCATCAATCACCGCTTGAGTAAAACGTTTCAAACTGCGCTCAACACATTTATCCTTGAGATTATAACCCCGAATACGCAAATTTGCCCTTAACTTATCCCCTTGATTATCTACCCCAAAGGCACTATTTAACAAGGATTGACAGCGAGTTAATAAATTATCGTAGGCTTGATTAATTTCCCGTAACCCCTTAATTAACTCCGTTTTAAAAATTTTTGTTACTTCCACACTGGGGGGAGAGTCGAGGGTAATGGCAGATAAACCACAGGCAAGGGGTAAAGCCTTGAAAAGTAACTCGTCTGGCTCAACAGTTTGCTGTAAAGAGTGTAAAATCTGAAGGGCAGTCTTACTTAAATTTTTCGTTTGTTGAGTATAACGAGGTAACTTCTTGACAAACTGATAGAGAGGAGTAACGACACTTAAAAGGGTTGCGTTTCTCACTTGCAAATTATCTTTACCCTTTGCTTTACTTAAAATCGCCTCTAATTCTTTGAAGATTTCTCCCCTTAAACCTTCGATAGCAAAATATTTTACTCCATATCGATCGGGATTTTTTACTAATAACTCAAAATGTTCTTCCCCTAAAACTGGTATAAAAGTACCATCTTGATAAACTCCTACTTCTTCTCGGTAATATAACAACACGGAGGCAAGAATAACGGGAATAATTCCCTCTTTCACTCCATAGGGAGGCATTGACAATAGTTGATATAACTTATTAATACTTTGGGGTTTGTCGGTAGCTGATAAACAAAAATGTTCGATCGAACTCCAAACATCAGTTATATTAGGATTATCCCTACTAATAGGCGGATAAAAACCCCATTCTTCCAGACTTTCTTCCTTAATTTTAGTAGTGTTTCTGTCGGGGGGGGTAATCAAGATACGTTCAAAAGTCTTATTTTCGGGATTAAGGGAAGATTCTCCGACTAAGGGAGAATTAAGAGAAGATACCTCTTGGCTATTGTCACCAGTATCTTTTATTCCCTGACTCAGAATATTAACCTGTTGCCTATTGCCTGTTGCCTGTTGCCTTTCATCACCATTATCTTTTATTCCTTCACTGAGTATATTAACCTGTTGCCTATTGCCTATTGCCTGTTGCCTCCCCTCACCAATATCTTTTATTCCCTCGCCAATAATACGATGAATCCCCGTTTCTTGCAAAAGGGAAAAATACATAGTAACTTCTGGTCCATAACCCGTTAAACCCAACTTAGGTAGGGTAGAATTATTTATCATGGCAGAGATTAACTGTCGTCTTGCCATCATCCCTTGGGCGGTTAAATTACGGCGATTTATTAACTCATTCCACAAAATCGGGCTTTTAGGATATACTTGCTCACAAATACTCGATAATTTAGAGTTTAACTGACTAATACTAGAGATACTAACTAACTCCCCTTGAATCCAACATTGATTATTTTCTTCACTAACATCAAACACCGTAGCTAAAGTTTCATCTAAAAATCTTTCTGCTTCGGCGAGACGATAACGCACTTCTTTTCTAGCAACTCCATCAGCCTGTAATTCTTTTGCCGTTTTATCTAACCAATTCAAAGCCGAAAATTCTCTCCCTCGTAATCGTAAAATTTGTAAGTTATTAGCGGTGATGATAATAAGCGGTAATCCATCAACGGTAGATGAAGGAAAAGAGGAGGGGATTTCTTCTTCTAACCAATAACCTAAGTAACCATCGGCGGTATCACTATGGCATTTTAACTTGTCTAAATCTGATGAGGAGTCGAGATAATGTCTTTCAAAGTAACGTAAAGTACCTGTTTGATAACTATGTCTTTGAGCTATGATGGATTTTAATGGGCGTAGTGTTGACAGTTTTTTCACTAAAGTCTCTACATCCTGATAAGATTCTAACTCTCGATCGACATTAAAATCCGAACCTTGCCAAATTCTTAATTCATCTAATTGACGGCGATGGGTAATTATCCCCCCTTTCAATAAACCATCTATTTTTTTGTGCCAGTGGTTAACTTCTTCCTCTTGGGGTAAATCACATAAGCCATAAGCCACCAGTTGACGAGTTGCTTTTGTTATCCCCGTAATCGTCACCAAGTTGAGGATACCAATTACTTTTAATACCCGTAAACTATCCTCATCCAAACTTTTACTATCAGTGATTAAGTCGTGAATTTCTATCCATCTTTGCAAATTCGGGCGCGAAGTTAACCCCATTCCCGCCGATTCAATAAAATAATCATAGACTCGATCGAGTTTTAATGTAGGTAAGTTATACTTAACAAAATCAGAATTTGATTGTTTCAAAAACTCCTGTTGCCTATTGCCTTTTGCTTGTTGCCTACCTTCACCAGTATCTTTTATTTCTTCACTGAGTATATTAACCTGTTGCCTATTGCCTATTGCCTGTTGCCTACCTTCATCAGTATCTTTTATTTCTTCACTGAATATAACCGTTTCTGTGAGAAAATTTTTTAAGGAAAAAGGCTCGTCAGATGTGATAAAAGTAAATAAGGTTCGATCGTTTTGAGCATAACGCATACACAGAGTTGGTAAAACCAAAGCCGTCAGAGGATGCAGAGGGTAAATTTTTTCTAAGATTGACTCGTCAATTTTTTCTACCGATAAAGTCTGATGAAGACTATCAAACCATTGTTGACTATAATCTACAATCCACTCATAATTAAAAAGGTTATAACTTGAGTCTTGAAAAAATCCCTCTTGCCTTTTGCCTTTTGCCTCTTGCCTATCTCCCTCAGTATCTTTTATTTCCAGACTATGATGATTAATTGCTTCTCCCATTAACCGCATCATTTGCGATACCGATTCAGTAAAAGGAATATCCTCAAATCTACCTTGAATTTTTGCCCATTCGTTGCGTTGCACTTTTGCCAATCTTTGCCCATACTCAGTAAAGGCTTGATGCAGAATGCCTAAAATATAGACTCGATTGCCGTTAATTGACTCTAATTCTGCTAATTGTTGTAATAAGTATAAATCCTCCGCACCTTGATTATAAACAGCATATTCTAAATTTTTTCCCAACTCATCAATAATAAAAATTAAGTCTGTTTTACCTTGAATAATTATCTCTTTTATTAAGGTAATAATGGCACTATTATTAACAGTTTTTCCTACTTTTATTAATTCATTAAAACTCTCTAATTGTCCTTTAAATAGAGCTTTATTTTTTAGCTGAAAACTATCTAATCCTAGCAATAAAGCCCTTATAATCGTACTAATAATAGGCTCTCTTTGACTAACAGCGATCGACCTAAATAAACCTTGTTTTGGTAAATTATTTATTAATTTTTGATACTCTTTATTTAACTCATTTTCTTCTCTTAAAATAGGCTTAATAATCTCAAAAGCTGATGAATAAATTTTACTATTTTGAGGCGCTAATAAACAACTTAAATAATGACAAAAAGCAGATTTTCCAGTACCATAAACCCCTGTTAAAGTCCAACAATTGCTATTATTTTCTCTCGTCAAACCTCGCAAAACCCTCCCTAAAACATCAATGGCTTTATCCGTTAAAATATAACCATCTAAGGCGGTAATATCATCAAAATCTCTCTCTAAGTTGATCGATCGATTGTAACGTCTTTCTAGGGTAAAATAATTAGCTAATGTAGAATTAATCATAAAAATTGTGATTTTAACAAAAGTAGGTTAGGTTGAGGCACGAAACCTAACATCATAGACAAAAATAAACACCAGTAGGTGATGTTTTCAATTATAGTAAATTTTAGGTTGCACTTCCGTTATGATTATTAATTAGGGTCTGCTGAAAAAATCAGAAGGCTATTAAAATCAAAGGTTTAGACAAACTACATTGAAAAAAAAGTGCGCAGTTTTAAGGATTTTTATTCAAAAATTCGACACTTTTGACCTTATTTTTAATAATATCTCTATATTTTTTTATATTATGCAAAGCCTCAAAACCTTGATTTTTCATTCTTTAACCTAATACCTAACACCCTTTCCGATACCTATCCTCATCAAAAAACTTTTTCAGCAACCCCTATTTACATTAGCGTATTTCAATTTAGATGCTTCCTAGCTTACTCACATAAAAACTCCTCCTTTAATCATAATTTTTCCTAATAATTGATATTAATGAATATTAATTGACGTTTTATTTTGCTTAAGTGTATATTTAAATAAATAGATTTAAATCAATAGTTTATATATTATTTATTTACTTAAGTCTATCCTTATAACCTTTTACTAACTCAAAACATTAAGAAAATGGCCAGCATTGTAGGTAATTCCAGAAACAACTTATTAGAAGGAACGTTAGGAAATGATACGATTTTGGGTTTAGGAGGCAATGATACCTTAGATGGTGAAGGTGGCAATGATCTTTTGAACGGTGGTGATGGCAATGATCTCTTAGATGGTGGAAGTGGCAATGATACCCTTATTGGTGGTAATGGCAATGATACCTTAGATGGTGAAGGTGGCAATGATCTCTTAAATGGTGGAAGTGGCAATGATCTCTTAGATGGTGGAAGTGGCAATGATACCCTTATTGGTGGCAATGGCAACGATACCTTAGATGGTGAAAGTGGCAATGATCTTTTGAATGGCGGTAGTGGCAATGATCTCTTAGATGGTGAAGGTGGCAATGATACCCTCATTGGTGGTTTAGGGCGTGACAGGTTAGATGGTGGTGCAGGTGCAGACTTTTATCTATATAATTCTCCCAATGAAGGAAGAGATCTTATTGATGATTATTCCGTAACGAATGACACTTTTCTTTTTCGTCGTAATGGTTTCAATGGAGGCTTATCTTTAGGAACATTGAATGCCAATCAATTTACTTATGGTTCGTCTGCATCTGATGGGAACGATCGCTTTATTTATAATCGATCGACTGGTGAATTATTCTTTGATATAGATGGAACAGGATCTTCATCTCAGCAACTAATAGCTAAATTAATTGACCCAATCGGAGTCTTAAATAGGAATGATATTGTTATCATTTAGTTAGCACAAACATAGTCAATATTTTATTAGAAGTTATGTGAAACAACTATAATTTAATATTTAGACATCTCCAAATAATTATTGAAATATGTTTAATAATTGATGATTAAATATAGCATTTTGATAATTTAAATACTTAAATTTATTTAATTTTTAATTTCTGGAGATGCCTTTTTATTCTACATCAAATTACCGTTATTGATAAAAACGATCGAGCATTTGATAGGCTAAATCAAGGGGATTTTTCTCAAAGGATAGTTGCACTAAACCTGCAGTATCCGCTAAAAATAAAGATGATTCTTGACGGCATACTGCTTCAATCGCCGAATAAATAGCTTCTTCTGATAGTTTGAATACAGTGCCGGGGCTTCCCTTGTCATAAAGTAAACGGGAAATGGTAATAGTGGATTGATTTGTGCTTACCCAACTGGCGTATTCTAAACAAGTTGCCACGATTATTTCAGGAGGTAAATTAGGTTTACTCCCGAAGCGAAAATGGTAATAATTGCTATTTTTGGGCTGATAAATTAATCCTAACTCAGTAAAAGGGCAGTCGATCGAATCCTCCACAAAATTGACATTATCGTTATCTGATTCGACATACATTCGCAAAATACAGTTAATATCTTTGATTAAGGAGGATTCCGCCACGGTTTTATTCAATTCTTGCAGATAATCCGTTAAACTCTTGAGTAAATCTTCCTTTTTAAACTCGTTTTGATTGAAAAGATTAAAGGTATAATACCAAGCACCAGCGTTACAAGTGGGTTTAAGTAAATGCCAATGTAACAACCACAAAGAAGCTGGATTTTCTAAATAGGTATCCCAACCATTCACCCCTAACAGATTATGCCCAAAGTCTGACGGAGTATCATCTTCATCGATAACTTTAAAAGTATAACACCAATAACGCATCGATCGAACCATATTTTTACCTACCCCCAACCTAACGGGTGCATCTTCAGCATTAAAAATCTTGTTGTCAGAAGAAGCCACATCAAAAGCCTTCTTTAACCAACCCCAACGGGGATGAAAAGTCTCATGACGGGCAAAAGTAGGAGTTACGGGATTCTCCAAAAGATTTAACTCCAGATTAGTTTGCATCATTTGATCTTATTTTGATATATTTTGATAGTTTACTGACAATAATATTATGCTTTTTCCTGTTAAGATTCAATGTATAGCAGTCAGTTATGAGTTGTGAAAATTATCTTATCATCAAAGGCAAGAGGCAAAAGGCAAAAGGCAAGATTAGTCGTATCTTCGATATTTTTTCTAATAATTTATTTCTCACAAATGATTCCTGATTGCTATATATCTTTCTAATTTTTTTTAAAACTTTTTTAATGCCCTTATCTAGGGTAAATTCAGTCCAAAATTTTTTAATAGCTATAGTTATTCAACTCATTAAAATCATCAATTTTAAAAGCACTAAAAATAAAAAACAGATAATAAGAGATAGAGAATGAGGAGTAGAGAAGATAGAAAAGTTAAAAGACGAAATCATTACAATATGTTATTGTAAAATCGGAAAAACTATATTTTTTAGACATAAATTAGAATACTTATTTATTTCGTTTCCCACAATGAATGTAAGATAAAAAATATGATACAATCACAACAATTTTGGCAAGGATTATTTTTAACGGCTTCTTTCAGTTTAGTCATGGATTATGCTTCGGCACAATCTTTGACGGTGGTTTATCCCCCTGCTAACCATGAAACTACGGCTAATTCTATTTTTATTATCGGCTCTGCGGGTACTAATAATCCAGTATATATTAATGATAAGCCCATCGATCGATCTTCTCAAGGACATTTTGCTCCCTCTATACCTTTACAAACGGGAGAAAATAAATTAATTATTCGTTATGGCAATGAAGAAATTAAACGCATTGTTACAAAAAAAGAGCCTCCTCAACCCTCAAAATTTACCCCTATTTTTCCTTCTCAAAATATTAGCAAATTACCCGATGAATTAGTTTGTTTTCAATCGATCGCACCTTCTGAAAGTCAAGTATATGTGGACATAAATGGAGAAAAGATTAACTTAACCCCTGACTTAACGATGGCGAATTTACCCCCTAATTCCGCTATTTTAACAGGAAATAATGAAGGAGAAAAAATAACCCCTCAATTATGGGTAAATAAAAAAGGATGTGCCAGTTTTACTAATATTAATACCACTGTTACCCCCACCTTCATTATGAATTATGGAGACACAACAATTAAAGAAATAAGTCAAGGAAATGTAACAATTCTTAACCCTCAAGAGTTGACGGTGATTGAAATTATCTCAGAACAAGGTGTAGCTCGATCGGGTTCAAGTACCAATCATTCGAGGTTAACTCCCCTTCCCAGAGGCACAAGGGCATTAGTGACGGGGAGAGATGGAGATTGGTTACGGTTAGACTATGGCGGATGGATAAAAGCGGAAGAAACGAAGGTTTTACCCACCAATGCACCGCCTACCTCCATTATTCGCAGTGTGTCTTCTCGTCGCTTCGATAATCGGACAGAAGTTATTTTTCCCTTACAAAATCCTGTGCCTATTTCTATTCGTCAGGGAGATGATACTTTCACCCTCACTTTACACAACACCACAGCCCAAACCGATACCATTCGTTTTGATGACGACTCTTTGATTAAGCGCCTAGACTGGTATCAAACTTCCCCTAGTCAAGTTGACTATATTTTCAACTTTAAATCTAGTCGTCAATGGGGTTATGATGTGCGTTATGAGGGTAGTAATTTAGTTCTCACTTTTAATCATGCCCCTGCAAATATTCAAGGTACAACTATTTTACTTGATCCGGGTCACGGAGGGGATGAGAAAGGGGCTTTAGGAGGCACGGGTTATCCCGAAAAAGATGTTAACCTAGTGGTATCTCTCTTATTAGCTGAAGAATTGCGCAGTCGTGGCGCTACGGTTTATTTAACTAGAGAAACTGATACATTTGTATCTCTAGTCGATCGACAAAGGATGATAAATCAACTAAAGCCTCACCTTGCCTTTTCCATTCACTATAACGCCCTTCCCGATGGCGGTAATGCTGAAAAAACTCAGGGAATTAGTACTTTTTGGTATCATCCCCAAGCCCATGATATATCGGTATTTTTGCACAATTATTTGACAGAAAAGCTCGATCGACCTAGTTATGGGGTATATTGGAATAATCTAGCCCTCACTCGCCCTCATACTGCGCCTAGTGTTTTATTAGAGTTAGGTTTTATGATTAATCCAGAGGAATTTGAATGGATTACTAACCCTCAAGCTCAACAACAATTAGCACGTTCGATCGCCGATGGTATTATTGAATGGCTATCAGAATGAATGAAGAATGAAGAATGAAGAATGAAGAATGAAGAATGAAGAATGAAGAATGAAGAATGAAGAATGAAGAATAAATTATGGAACATGATATATCAAAACGAACTTTGAGCTTTAGTATCAGGATAGTAAATTTATGTAAATTTCTTAGGGAAAATGGAGGAACAGGTTATGATTTAAGTAAACAGTTAATTCGATCAGGTACAAGTATTGGAGCAAATATTGAAGAGGCACAAAATGCAGAAAGTACAGCCGATTTTATTCATAAAATGAGTATTTCTTTAAAGGAAGCAAGGGAAACAAATTATTGGTTAAAAATATTAATTGTCACAGAAAAAATATTAGAACCAAGATTACAACCGTTGCTCAATGAATCTAATGAATTAATTGCTATTATTTACAGTATTGTTAAAAACACAAAAGCTAATCAAAATACAAAATTAAGTAAATGATTCTTAATTCTTAATTTTCAATTCTTAATTCTTAATTCTTAATTCTTAATTCTTAATTCTTAATTTTCAATTCTTAATTCTTAATTCTTAATTCTTAATTCTTTTTATGGGATTTAAAATTATACTATTAATCTCGATCGTACTAATAATCGCATTATTTACAGTACAAAATGCACAAAATATCACCTTAGTTTTTTTAGGATTTAATTCTCTCAATTTACCCTTATCATTGTGGATGATTTTAGCTGTTTTAGCAGGAATTGTATCTAGTTTTATGATTCAACTTTTAAGCTCATCTTCATCTAATAAAAACTCTAATTATTCTAACTATTCTCCTTCAGAATCTGACAATAATCCTCCACCAAGAAAGCCTAAATCTAGTTTTAAACAACAACCTGATAATCAAGTTTATTCTCCACCCTTACCCGTAGAGAATAATCTTAAATATAATAATCCTAATGAAGAATTAGATGCTGATTTTGACTTTGATTTTGAAGAAGATTTAACTCCCAAAAAACCCCTAACGGATAATCAAGAAAATAATAATAATTTTCAACAATCCCAAGATTCTTTTGATTCAGATTTTGATTTTGAAGAAGATTTTTCCTCAGAAAATCCACCTTTTGAAGAAAATTTACCTTTAGAAAATGTGCCTGAAGTTAAATCAATTATTAACGAAATAAATCAGGAAGTAGCCCCAGAAATTAATCCGATTATTCCTGAAGAATCACCACAAATAGAGATAAAAAAAGTTATTAATCCTAACGATAATATACCCTCAGAAACATTTTTAAAACCACGAGAAGCCTCCCTTTATTCCTATAAACCGGGTGAAAAAACAGAAATTAGCTCAAAACCGACTAATATTAAAACTTCTCAAAAAAATGATCCCAAAAGCTCGATCGCGCAGCGCCACTTTGTGATCGAACCGTCAAAACCATCGGAGAATAGATATAGTGGAGGAGTGTATGATGCACCCTATCGAGTAATTTCACCCGGTTATGATGATACATCCCCTCTGGAAAATGATGAATTTTTTGAGGATGATGAAGATTGGGATTTTTAAAATTATTCACACTTGTAGTAATTTTTTTTTAGAGCAGTTTATTATGTATCTTATTCTCGTGCTGAGTATAAGTTATAATATTATGTTGCCCATTGTGAATTGAATAAAATGTCTATCCGTCAACAACCCCGAAGAACTGCCAGAATCTTAGCTTTACTTGGTTTAAGTCAAATTAAGTTAAAACCAGAGAATTTAGAAGACATCGAAATTAATGATCTAGTTTTAGGGGCAATTCGTACTCTTACCCTTGAAATTGAAAGTACGATCGAATCTGCTTCCGATGAATTAAATCGTAGTAATGATTTACTATTTAAAAGTGAAACAAGGGCGACAAATTTAGGTAGTGCTAGAATGATGTTGAAAGACTCCATCGCCCTAACTCAAAAAGCAATTAATCGGATTGGAAATATTATTGAAATCCCTGAGTTTGTACAGTTGTCTAAAACCCATGAAGTGAGAGAATATGCTTTAGAATTAATGGGTACAGTCGATCGACGTAAGGAAGAAATCGAAACGATGCTCAATGAAGTAATGGTAGATTGGACATTAAACCGCCTTACCCAAATCGATGCCAATATTCTACGATTGGCGGTGGCTGAAATGGTTTTTTTAAATATAGATCATAAAATTGCTATCAATGAATCGATCGAGATTGCCAAAACCTATTCCGATGATGATGGTTATAGATTTATTAACGGAGTCCTACGGAAAATCAGCGATCGACTTAAACTAAGATAATTAACAATGAGGAATTAGAAATGAGGAATTAATGGGATTTAGAAGTTAATCCATTCTTAATTTTTCATTCTCCATTCTCCATTCTCCATTAATTCTTTGATAGGTATAAATCAGGACGCAATTTTTCCGCTTGGCGCAGATAAGAATGATACATTTCTGTTTGTGGTTTAATTGTATTTATATAGATTAAGACTCGAATACATTTTTCTAAACTACCCTTTACTTGCATTTGTTGTAAATCTAATAAAGGTACGTTTGTCCATTGAGGATATTCACGGGCAATGGCGGCAGGAAAAACCGCATCTAAGTCAGGAGTCACGGTAAAAATGACGCTAATAACGTCATCGTGTTTTAGTTGGTTACGGGTTTCGATGTCTTTCAATAACTCTCTGACGGCATCTCTCATGGCTTCGATCGTATTTTCAGAAGCTGTAGTAGCTCCTCGAATTGCCCGTACATTCAACATCAACTTTTTACTCCCTTCCCAAGTTAAGTGCATATTTTCCATAGATTAAGGACGATATAGCCATAAAGGTTGACCACTGGTAGCCAATTCAAATTCTAACCAATTAATGCTAGATCCCACTTTTGATTTTACCTGAGTTCGTCCATTAAGAACACGATCGACAAAAGATTTTGGTTGTTCTATTGTATGACATTCTGTCTTGTCAGGATCAAGTTTAACTAATTCACAAGCCCAGCGAAAAGCGTCTTTTTCACTACCTAATCGATCGACTAATCCTAATTTTAAAGCCTGTTCGCCACTAAAAATGCGCCCATCGGCAAAACTTTTCACGGTTTCTACACTTAATTTTCTTCCTTCCGCCACTGTTTGCACAAATTGCTCATAGGTACTATCAATCAATTCTTGTAAAATCTTTTCTTCTTCTTCACTCAAATTTCGATCGAAAGATAGTATATCTTTATAAGGACCTGATTTGATCACCTGAAAAGAAACTCCCACTTTATCCAATAACTTCTCTAGGTTATTTCCCCTAATAATTACGCCGATACTTCCTGTAATTGTCCCCGCATTAGAAACAATATGATTTGCTCCCACCCCAATATAAATGCCACCAGAGGCAGAAATATTGCCGAAACTAGCTACGATTTTGATTTTTCCCCCTAATTTTGTCAAAGCCGAGTAAATCTCTTGAGAATCCGCTACAGTGCCTCCGGGGGAGTCGATTCTGAGCAACAATGCAGGAAATTTCTTTTCTTCTACAATTTCTAAAGCCTCTAATACTCGTTCTCTGGTTTTAGGTGCGATCGCACCAGTAATTTCAATTCGAGCAATTTGTTTTTTCGATGATGGTTTAAAAGGCCAGATCATTGTATATACTATGGATATTTTCTAAATGTAAGTTTTATCTTCAATTAGCATATCATTATAGTTAGACAATTTGACTTGAGGAAATCCGTAATTACTTATAATAGACATCTGAAACTCCAAATTGCTAAAAGAAGGGTTAAAACCTTCACTACAAACAAAGAAAAAATAGAAAAGATCATTAATCAATAGTTCATTTCTAATTCGATGGGTGTTGATAAATAAACCATAATCAGGAATTATAATTAATAAACATTATCTATATTAATCATTGTGACAGAATCATCAAATTCACTGCACCAGACTCCTCTTTATTCCTTATCCTGTAAAAGTAACGCTAAATTTACCGACTTTGCAGGGTGGGAAATGGCTTTACAATATAGCGGTTTGAAAAAAGAACATCAAGCCGTGAGAGAATCTGTAGGGATGTTCGATATTTCTCACATGGGCAAATTTAGCTTATCAGGTAAAAATGTTCGATCGAGCTTAAACTATCTTGTACCATCGGATTTAACCACTTTAGACAAAGGACAAGCCCAATATACAGTATTATTAAACCATAAAGGGGGTATTATTGACGATATTATTTTTTACTATCAAGGGAAAAACGAAGATAATATAGAGTCAGGAATTTTAATCGTTAATGCCTCCACTACCGCCAAAGATTGGGCTTGGTTAACCGAAAATCTCAAAAATCAAGATATTGAATTAAAAAACAACTCTGAAGATTTAGCCTTAATTGCCCTACAAGGAAAACAAGCCCTTAAATATCTTAATCCCTTCGTCACCGAAGACTTAACTAACCTCCCTAGTTTTGGACATCTCACCACAAATATAGACGGGGAAAAAGTTTTTATCGCGAGCACAGGTTATACTGGAGAGGATGGATTTGAAATCATGACAACTCCCTCCATGTCGCAAAAATTATGGAAGCATTTTGTCAAAAATAACGTTACTCCTTGCGGTTTAGGATGTCGTGATACCCTGCGTTTAGAAGCCTGTATGGGTTTATATGGGCAAGACATGGATGAGGAAACAACCCCCCTAGAAGCAGGGTTAGGATGGGTAGTGAATTTTAATCATGACTTCATCGGTAAGGAAGTTTTGGTGAAACAAAAACAAGAAAAGGTGAAAAAACGTTTAGTGGCGATCGAAATGCAAGGAAAATATATCGCACGTCATGATTATCCTATTATTGTAGATAATCAAATGGTAGGGAAAATTACCAGTGGTACATTATCCCCGACATTAAATAAGGCGATCGCTCTGGGTTATGTACCGTATAATTATAGTAAAATTGGGCAAAAATTAACGGTAGAAATTAGAGAAAAATTATATCCTGCGGTAGTGGTGAAAAAACCGTTTTATAAAAAGAGTTGATTCCCCCTAATCCCCCTTACTAAAGGGGGAAAAAGATGAGGGTCTGGTATAATGACAAAATTATCGTTATGGGGTACAAAAATTTTTATGACCATTTCTAAAAGTAAAACCGCCACCATCGAACTTTTAGATCAATATTTTACTACTGCCTTTTCTGCACCCGAAGGAATACCGAAGTTACGAGAGTTGATTCTTTCTTTGGCAATGCAAGGGCAACTTGTACCCCAAAACCCTGACGATAAACCCGCACGGGAATTATTAAAAGATATTCAAGCCGAAAAACAACGGTTAATCAAGGAAGGAAAGCTCAAAAAATCTGATCCTTTACCAGAAATTACCCCCGATGAAATTCCCTATGATATTCCAGACACTTGGGAATGGGTGAGATTAGGTGATATGGGAAATATTTTTAACGGTAATAGTATTAACTCAAAAATTAAAGAAACGAAATATAGAGATATTATTGGATTGCCATATATTGCAACAAAAGATGTTGGTTATGGTTTTGAAAAAGTTGATTATGAAAACGGCATTTTTATTCCAAAAAATGAGGATAAATTCAAAATTGCTCATAATGGTTCAATTTTAATCTGTTCAGAAGGAGGAAGCGCAGGAAAAAAATGCGGTCTCATTGATAGAGATATTTGTTTTGGGAATAAATTATTTGCTAATGAACCTTTTGCAAAGATTTCTTCAAAATTTATTCTTTGTATTTATTTAACTCCTTTTTTTAAAGTTTTATTTACAAATTCAATGACTGGAATAATTGGCGGTATATCCATAAATAAGTTTATAAAACTTTTAATTCCTCTACCGCCCCTAGAAGAACAAAAGAGAATAGTAGAGAGAATCGAGTCATTAATGGACAAGTGCGATCGACTTCAAGACTTCCATCAGCAAAGGGAAGCAATAAGATTAAAAATGCAACTAGCCGTAGGGGATAAACTCTTAAATGCGCCCGATAAACAGACATTTAACGAGGCTTGGCAATTCATGGCGAACAACTTTGAGACTCTCTACAGCGTCAAGGAAAACGTTAAGGAATTAAGGAAAGTCATCCTCCAATTAGCGGTAATGGGTAAATTAGTACCACAGGATACAAGAGATCGATCGGCGAGGGAGTTATTAAGGGATATTGAGGCAGAAAAGCAACGGTTAATCAAAGAAGGTAAAATTAAACCGCAAAAACCCTTACCTGCAATCACTCCTGATGAAATTCCCTATGATATTCCAGACACTTGGGAATGGGTTAGAGTAATTAATGTAGTTGATGTGGGAACTGGATCGACTCCAACTAAATCTAATTCAGAATACTATAACGGAACGATTCCTTGGTACACAAGTTCAGCAACAAATAATTTATTTGCGGAGAAACCAAACATATTTATAACAGATAAAGCGATACAGGAAACTAATTGTAAAGTATTTCCAACGGGGAGTTTGATCGTAGCTTTATATGGACAAGGAAAAACAAGAGGACAAATTAGTGAAATAATCATATCCGGAGCAACTAATCAAGCTATTGCCGCAATGATATTTTTTGAATCATCAAAAGGGATAAAAAAATATCTTAAATATTATTTCTTAAAAATTTATGATGAAATTAGAAGTCTAGCAGAAGGTGGCGCTCAGCCTAATTTAAACATTGGCAAAATAAAAAATATACCGATTCCTTTACCACCACTTGAAGAACAAAAAAGAATAGTCGAGAAAGTAGATAAAATGATGAAATTATGTGACGAATTAGAGGAAAAAATCACCGCTCAAACGGACACCCAAACAAGGCTTTTATATAGCACGATCGCGCAAATTTTACCCTAAATTTCTCTCTTATTAAGGGAGGTTAGGGGGGATCATATTTTTTATAAAAAAGGTTAAGTTCGATCGAGTTTATGAGTTAAAATCAAATAACCCAACACCATAGACTTTTTTTAATGATTATTAGTAGAATAATTAAAAGTTAGATGATACCCATTATTAAATTAGGATAAAAAAGATGATCGAAATTTGGCAAAAACCAGAAATTATTGCTTGGACACAAATTATTTTAAATAGTTATACTCAATTATTAGGAGAAGAATTAATTAATAGAGAGAGGGATGAGTTAACTCAATCTCAAAATTTATTTTATGCAGATAAAGTAGTTTATTCCCATGATACCCAAAGTGATCCTATTTATAATTATAGTAATAAAAAAGGGTTAGAATTATGGGAAATGGATTGGGAAACCTTGACAAAAACGCCATCTCGCACTACCACTCAACCCTTATTAAGAGAAGAAAGACAACAATTATTAAGGGAAACCATGACAAAAGGTTATATAAAAAATTATCAAGGAATTAGAGTATCTAGTAGTGGTAAAAAATATCTAATTAAAGATATAACTGTGTGGAATTTAACCGATAAAAATGGTAAATTTTGCGGACAAGCGGCGACTTTTTCACAGTGGGAAAAGCTATCTTAATTTATGAAATCTTAATGGAGATGCTAAAATTATTAACAACTTTTATCTAACCATTACTTATCAATAATTTCGTAATAATTCTACTTTGCGTCTTTGCGCCTTTGCGTGAAATTTTACTATAATTATTGAACCCAACCTAATTTAATTCGATCGAACTTACCATAATTTAATGACAAATAATCAAAGAAAAACAGAGCTAGATATATTATTAGAACCTTACCAAAAATTTGGTATTAGTTTAGGTTTAGAAAGAATCAAAAACCTATTAAATGTATTAGGAAATCCTCAAGAAAAAGTTTCTATAATTCATGTTGCAGGTACAAATGGTAAAGGTTCAGTTTGTGCTTATTTATCCTCAATTTTAACTCAAGCAGGTTATAACACAGGACGTTATACTTCCCCTCATTTAGTACATTGGAATGAAAGAATTTGCCTAAATGAAAAACCAATTTCTACAGAAAAATTAATCGCTATTATTAAACATATTTCTACCGTTATTGATTCACTGGAAGAATGTCCAACTTTATTTGAAGTCATAACGGCTTCGGCTTGGGTTTATTTTGCCGAGTGTCAAGTTGATGTGGCTGTGATGGAGGTTGGTTTAGGTGGAAGACTTGATGCGACTAACGTGTGCGATCGAAACCTTGTTAGTATTATTACCTCTATCAGTCGAGAACATTGGCAAAGATTAGGTAACACATTGACAGAAATTGCCACAGAAAA
Organism: Geminocystis herdmanii PCC 6308; assembly: GCF_000332235.1. Classification (NCBI taxonomy): domain Bacteria; kingdom Bacillati; phylum Cyanobacteriota; class Cyanophyceae; order Chroococcales; family Geminocystaceae; genus Geminocystis; species Geminocystis herdmanii. Next base: position 2,938,001 of record NZ_CM001775.1, read on the forward strand.
AGCAGGGGTTATCAAGGCTCAATGCCCTGTTATCGTGGGTAATTTACCAGAAGAAGCAAATATAGTAGTTAGAAATAGAGCAAAAATCTTAGATTGTCCAACTATATGGGCAGAATCTGCGGAAAAATTCTCGAAAAATGGCGAAAATTGGGCTAAATATCAAGATATAGAATATCCTCTCCCCCTTGCAGGAGATATACAATTACATAATTCTGCGATCTCGATCGAAACTATAAAAATATTACAAGCTCAAGGATGGCATATCAAACTTGAGCATATACAAGAAGGCATGAGGAAGGCAAAATGGAGGGGGAGGATTGAATGGGTAACGTGGCAAGGGCAAAAAATGTTAATCGATGGGGCGCATAATGTGGCTTCGGCACAAATTTTGAGACAATATGTCGATACTTTGAATAAACCTATTATCTGGGTAATGGGGATGTTAAGCACAAAAGATCATCAAGGCATTTTTGAGGCTTTACTGCGTCCTCAAGATCAATTACACTTAGTACCAGTTCCTGATCATAGCAGTACCGATACAGAGTTTCTCTCACAACTTGCGCAAAATGTCAATCCTCTGTTAACAAAAGTTAACACTTATGAGGATTTATTCATCGCCCTCGAAAAAGTTAGCTCGATCGTGGATAATGAAAAGGAAATTATAGTACTATGCGGTTCGTTATATTTACTAGGCTATTTTTTACAACATTTTTCGCAATAACTGATGAATCGATCGATAACCGATAAAATGAAAGTTCGTAGTGATAGCTTTAGCTATTTCGTCTTATCATTTTAAGGTGAATGTGGGCAATGCCCACCCTACATTTTACCTTCCTAATGTCATTGACTATTATTATGAACTCTCCTTTATTAGAAATTAAAAATCTGAAAGTTGCCTATCCTGTCACTAACTACGGTGAGAATCAACTAACTTGGGCAGTAAATGATGTATCTTTTGATTTGGATAAAGGGGAAATCATGGCTTTAGTGGGGGAGTCGGGTTGCGGTAAATCCACTTTGGGAAGGGCTGTAATGCGATTATTACCAGATAAAAGCTCGATCGAGGGTTCAGCAAATTTTCAGGGAGAGGATATATTTAGTTTTGATAGCCAAGCTATGCGCAGATTTCGAGGAGAAGCTATAGCTTTAGTATTTCAAGACCCTATGACCAGATTAGACCCTTTAATGACTATTGGGGATCATTGTATCGAAACATTGAAAGCTCATCAACCCCAATTATCCACAAAAGAGGCAAAAGAAAAAGCCTTATCCACTCTGGAAACAGTGAAAATATCTCCTGAAAGGTTTAATCAGTATCCCCATGAGTTTAGTGGGGGAATGCGTCAACGTGTGGCGATCGCACTTGCATTATTATTAGAACCTAAGTTGATAGTTGCAGACGAACCCACTACTTCCCTTGATGTGACTATCGCTTCCGAAATTTTGGCAGAGTTAACTTCTTTATGTCGAGATAGGGATATGGCATTATTGTTGATTTCCCATGATTTGGCGATGGTAGGTAAATATTGCGATCGAATTGGGGTAATGTATCAAGGGGAGATGGTAGAAACGGGAAAAGTAGAAGATGTCATGTATTCACCCCACCATGAATATTCTAAATCTTTATTGGAGGCGGCTTTCCATTTGCATCACACCACCGCTTCTCAACCTCCAGAAGAAAAAACAACGCCACTATTACAGTTAAAAAATTTAAAACAATACTATACCCTCGAAGCTAATTTTATTGAGCAAATTTTAGGCAAAAAATCCCAAACTATCAAAGCGGTAGATAATCTTAACCTAGATATTAAACAAGGGGAAATCTTAGGTTTAGTAGGGGAGTCTGGCTGTGGAAAAAGTACCCTGTCTCGCACTATTTTACAATTAATTAGGGCAACTTCGGGACAAGTTCAATTTCTTGATCAAGATTTAACTACCCTTCCAGAGACTGAAATTCGAGGCTTAAGAAAAGAAATACAGATGATTTTTCAAGACCCTCACGCTTGTTTAAATCCGATGATGACTATAGGAGAGTCTATCACCGAACCGCTCTTAATTCATCAACTGGGTAACAAACAAGAAAATCAAGAAAGGGTAGAAAAGATGTTAAATCGAGTCGGATTAAACCCCCAAGAATACTATAACCGTTATCCGAAGGAACTTTCAGGAGGACAACAACAAAGAGTTGCGATCGCACGGGCATTAATTACTAATCCGAAATTGGTTATATGTGATGAACCTGTAAGTATGTTAGATGCCACAGTACAAGCCCAAGTATTAGACTTAATTTTAGAATTGAAAGCGGAGTTTAATTTAACCTATCTTTTTATTACCCATGATTTATCTGTAGCCAAGTTTTTGTGCGATCGAATTGCCGTCATGAATGGCGGTAAAATAGTAGAATTGGGAGACACTGCAAGTATTTTTAAAAATCCCCAACATCCTTACACAAAAACCCTTCTAGCTTCCGCCTTCACCTTTTCTGATGGTAAATAGGATATAGGAGTTAGAAGACAGGAGAAATACTGAAAATAAAGGTTTTTAGGCTATAAACAATTTTGGTTCTTTGACTTTGAATATGATAAATTATTGATGAAGGTAGGCAAAAGGCAACAAAGAATAATAAAAATAATTATTTGAGTTTTTTCCTCTATAATTTCAAATTTAACTTAAACGACTTATCATGTCATTTTGAATGGCTTGTTCATCATAAATAGTAATGATTCTATTCGGTCTTAAACTACTATAATAAAGTCTTCCCGTTAAAAGTGTAATTTTTTTTATTTTAGTATCATCAGGTTTATTTTCTAATAAATCTAAGCATGAAAAATATAAAAACTCACTATAATTTTCAGGAATTTTATTAATCAAAGTGATAATATATAAGATTTTTTCTCTTACTGCCTCATTATCAATTTCTTTTAAAAAACAATTAACTAATGTTTGATAAGTCAAATTATTAAAAAATCCATTTTTACCTTTTAACTGTAAATTAATTTTGACTTTTTGTACAATTATTTCTAATGTTTCCCATACAATTAAAAATTGTGAATATTGTTCACATAAAGTTAGTACTCTTTCATAATATCCATCCAATAAAAAATTAAAAGTACTTAAAGATTTAGAATTTTTCCATACTCTTATAAAATCCCTAAATAATTTTTCTGAAAAACTATTTATTTCTATCTCTTTTAGTGAATTATCTATCTCTTTTATTTGTTTTATACTCAGGTTATGATAAATAATTAATAAGATAAATCCTATGAATATTAATAAAACAATAACAATCTCCATATTATTAAGATTAAAAATTATGTATATGAAACTCAACAATGTGTATTATGTTGTAAAATGTAAGTTGGGTTAAACGAAGTGCAACCCAACAATAGCCAATGATAAAAATTATTACTTTTGTGAAATGTTAGGTTTTGTTACCTCAACCTAACCTAGAATTTTATCAGAAAATAAAGGTTCGATGATTTCCCAATCAAGATGGGTGAGACTACTAGAATATGTTATTTTGGAGATTATAATTATTTTACATAATATTATAACCTACATTCTTGAGATACCAAATGGGTTCTATAGGGTGCTTGGTAGAGTGCGTAAAATTTTGACTTATCTGTAATAGTTTTCTCAAAAATTTAATTCTTCAACAATTTTACCTGTAAATTTACTGATATATGATCTATAATGACTATGAGACAATTTAGTCTCCTACACTAATATAAGATTAACATCATGACTAATAATCGTTTTCAAGATTGGTCAAAGCGTACTGAAAGAATACAAAAACAAGCCTTAAATGCTCCTTCAGTATGGGATAATTCCGTAGAAGAAGAACAAAAAACCATTGAAGAAGTTAAACAACAATGGCAAAATAAACAGCATCAACAATTTAAACGTATTCAAAAACAGGAAAATGAGCATCAGAATATCAAAATTATTGTCTCTAGTTTAGTTTCTTTTACCTTAATTGCGATCGCAGTACCGAATATTCCAGCTTGGTGGCAAATGGGAAAAAATAGTTTTGCAGAATTATTCCCTGAAGACACAGAAGCAAATAGTGGTAATCAACCGATAAAGGGCGGTTTTTTAGACAAAATAAAAAAATTACAGCAAAAACAAGCTAATAAAGAGAATAATCAGGAAAATAGCCTAAAGGAAGATGGTACTGTTAAAAAAGAAGGTGGTAAAGCAACAATAGCTGATCAATTAGAAGAAAGTGTGGATAATATAGATAACTATAATCAAAATTTACAAAAAGCGATCGATATTTCCGACGGGAAAGAAGCTAGTTTAGAAAAAGAAAAAAAATAACAATCAAAAAGCGCTAAATTTATGGCTGACTCCATCATGTATCAACAAGACGGTTATGTGGTTTTAGAAACCAACAAAGAAGAAGAATTAATGACAGAATCAGAGTTATTAAGCAAATTAGAGACATTGTTGGCTAGTCAGTCAGATTTACCCCCCGATATAGCTAAAATTACTAACCCCTCTCAACAAGCCGAATATTTACTCAATAATTACTGTGAATTTAACCTTGACGATGATCATTATTTACAATGGTATGTGGTGCGTTGGGAAAAATGATCAATAAATCGGAGTAAAAAAATTCGATTTTCCTTGACTTTTTCTCTCTTTTGCGTAATAATAGAAAAATAAAGATCATAATGGAAATCTAACTGTCAAATTCCAAAATTGTCAATATTCCCATTATCTAAATTTTAACAAAAATGTCAAGGTTTGTCAAGGGAAAAGTAAAAAAAAGGCGATTTTTTTCTCTGTTATTATTGTCACAGGCAAGATGTCTGTTTTACCCGGGATGGATTTAAAGTTTTTATATTAATCAGAAAAATTTGTCTCTGATTAAATTTACCAATAAACTTATATAAATTATTGCTCTATGGAAAAGAATAATTATGGTATAGTTTTAGTTACAGCTAGTAGTGAAACTGAAGCAAGTTCGATCGCCCATACCTTGATAGAAGAATCCTTGGCGGTGTGTGTCAATTTTATGCCCATTACTTCCGTTTATCATTGGCAAGGAAAAGTTTGTCAAGATTCGGAATGGCAATTAATTATTAAGACAGATTTGATACTTTTTGAGCGCCTCGAAAGTAAAATTAGAGAATTACATTCTTACGATGTACCAGAAATTGTGCGATTCGTTTAGGTCAAAGTTGAGTCTCATAGAGACACCTAGAAGCCAATTCTAGCCCAACGTAAACCTAGCAAGGTAATCAAAAAACCTCAAGAGAAATTAAGACCCATCACAGGGCATCCTCGAAGGGCAAACTCAGAACCTAGATAACTTAATAACTGTTAAAAACAAAAGAATGGTAACATTCAGGCAACACTATAAATAAGACGGAAATCAAGAGAAATGTAACAAAACTTTACAAAACTCAGTGCGGATTACCGAACCTGCGAAGTAGTGATAACCGAACAAGTATTTAAGTACTGATGTACCTTGACAACTTGTACTTCCGTGATGGTGCAAAACCATCCGCCCAGATGTTGGGTTGACAGCATATCCCTCAGTCACTTGAAATTGGTAATCTCATAGGCTGAAGCAGGGAAAGTAAGGTGTTCATACTACTAGCCTACCAAGTGGTACACATCACGCATTGTTGACTAAGATTACGCAAGGAACTCTCGTTTGAACCATCGATAGGACAAACTAGCTAAAAAGGCTGACAAGCTAGACCAAAAAGGTAACTCCTAACATACCAGTAGTCTGATTTTACTAATCTGGAAACATCTATACAGGACGGTGGATAGAGAGAATCTAAGGTCAACGAATACGGAAGACAGGAACGAAGTAACCTCCGAACGGCTCTCAGAGAGGTCGAAACTCTGAGTAGTAACCAGCGTAAGCCCCAAAGAGGAGAGATTGTGTAAGAAGCCAATGCCTTTATGTAATGTAAAAGATATGCTGACGTACACACTGAGAAATGTAATGTATAGTTTTTAGTAGTAATTAAGAAGTTATGAACGTAAAGTATAAATGGAACGCTTGGAATCAAATCGATTGGAAAATCGTAGAGGTTGCAGTGTTTAAGTTACAAAAGAGAATATACAAAGCAAGTCAACGTGGCGATGTCAAATTGGTACACAAATTACAGAGACTACTAACCAAATCCTACTATGGGAAACTCTGGGCAACCAGAATGGTAACACAAGACAATCAAGGCAAGGTGACGGCAGGAGTTGACGGTAAAAAATCACTCAGACCCAACCAAAGACTTGAGTTAGCAAGTAGCCTAAGAATCGGTAGAAAAACAAAACCTTTAAGGAGAGTTTGGATACCAAAAACAAACGGTGAAAAAAGAGGACTTGGAATACCAACCATAGAAGACAGGGCTTTACAGGCTTTAGTCAAACTAGGATTAGAACCACAATGGGAATCAAACTTTGAGGGTAATTCATACGGATTCAGACCAGCAAGAAGCTGTCACGATGCTATAGAAGCAATATTCAATTCAATCAGATATGTACCAAAATATGTACTGGACGCTGATATAACTGGATGCTTTGACAACATCGACCACAATAAATTACTAAACAAACTAAACTCTTATCCTCAACTAAATAGACAAGTCAAGGCTTGGCTAAAAAGTGGAGTAATGGAAAATAAAGACCTAATACCTACTGACAAAGGCACACCGCAAGGAGGAGTCATCTCACCCTTATTGGCTAACATTGCCTTACACGGTATGGAACTAGAAGTCAAGAAATACGCCAGAACTCTCAAAGGAAACAGTTATAGAAATGAAAAAAGTATAAGTCTAATAAGATACGCAGACGATTTTGTAATCCTGCACAAAGACTTAAACATAATCATTAAATGTAAAGAAATTATTGAAAAATGGCTTAAGGAAGTAGGACTAGAACTTAAACCAGAAAAGACCCACATATCCCACACTTTAAATGAGCATGAAGGAAATGTAGGTTTTGACTTTCTCGGATTTAACATTAGACAATATTCAATAGGAAAATGTCATAGTGGAAAATCCACGAATGGAAAGTTACTCGGATTCAAGACTATCATAAAACCCTCAAAGAAAAAAGTGAAAACCCACATCAAAAAAATTGGAGATGTAATAAGAAGGCACAAATCATCACCTCAAATAGCATTAATCAACGAATTAAATCCTATAATCAGAGGATGGAGTAATTATTACAGCACAGTTTGCAGTAAAGAAACCTACTCAGAATGTGACCATATTATATATCGACAATTAAAAAGATGGGGAGAAAGAAGACATTCAAAAAAATCCAAATCATGGGTTACAAGAAAATACTGGCATGAAGATTACTCAGACGAAAGAACGAGAAATTGGGTCTTCAAAACTAAGGACGGAATGATACTTTTAAATCACTCAGATACACCCATTGTGCGACACGTCAAAGTCAAAGGAGATAAAAGCCTTTTTGATGGAGATTGGATTTATTGGGCAACTCGTAAAGGTTCTCACCCTGAAGTATCAACAAAAATGGCAACATTATTGAAGAGACAAAAGGGTAAATGTAATCACTGTGGACTATATTTCAAAGATGGTGACTTAGTAGAAATCGACCATGTTATCCCCAGTTCGTCAGGGGGCAAAAATGAGTATAATAATCTACAAGCATTACATCGACATTGCCATGACACCAAAACTAATAACGACTACAAAGAAATTCCCAACTTTGGGAATAAGAAAAATACCAAAAGTATTCAAAGTTCCAAAGGGCATAGCCAAACAGGCAGAAGCCAATAGAAATTATCAAGCAACTTTGAAGAATATGGGTTATTAGGACTTGTACCTATGACAAAGGGCATTTTTGAGAGGAGCTGTGTGAGGTGAAAGTCTCATGCACAGTTCTGAAGAGAGGTTTAGGCAGTGATGCCTACTCCTACTTTAATATCGCTTTACCAATTATAAAAGGTTCTCAACCCTATTTACATTGGATAAAAGAAAATCTGATCACCTCTAAAAATATTTAAAATTATTATGGGATATGTTATTAGTACCGTCAACATGAAAGGTGGCGTAGGCAAAACAACGTTAACGGTGAATTTAGCCACATCTTTAGCCAAAAATTTTAAAAAGAGAGTTTTAGTTTTAGATTTAGATGCTCAAATTAGTGCCACTTTAAGTCTATTACCGCCCCATGAGTTTGGTAAATTGAGAAAAAAACGCAAAACCCTTAGTTATTTAATTGATGGAGTAATTCAACCAAATCCTTACGCCAAGTTAACTATTCACGATATTATCACCCCTTTTGTTTGTGGTTTACCTCTGTTGGAGTTGTTACCCGGAGATATTGAATTGTATGATGAATATTTGGTGTCGGAAATGTTGCATCAAAAAGCGGTTAATGACAATAAAATTGAAAATTTTGAATCGGTATGGAATAGCTTTGAAAGAATGTTAATTCATGATATTTTACAACCGATCATCAATGATTATGACTTTATTATTATGGATTGCGCCCCGGGTTATAATCTTTTAACTAGAAGTGCGATCGCCGCTAGTGATTTTTATTTGTTACCTGCGCGCCCTGAACCTTTATCATTGGTAGGGATACAATTGTTAGAAAGAAGGATCAAAAAATTAAAGGACAGTCATCAAAATACTGATCCTCTGAAATTGCAATTATTAGGTATTGTGTTTATTCTCTCTGAAGGAGGGTTGTTTGGACGTTATGATAAATATTATGATCAGGTAAAAAGACGAGTTCAACAGGATTTTTCGATCGATCAAATATTTGCTAATGATATTCCCATGGATGTTAATGTAGCCAAAGCTGTGGATTTATTTATGCCGGCGGTGTTAACTTCCCCTAATTCCAGTGGCGGAAAGGCTTTTTTGAAACTCACAGAGGAATTTTTAGAGAAAATAAACACGAAGAATTGAAAATTAGACATCTGGGAAAAATTGGTAAAAGAAGAGTTTAAACTCAGAATGGGTTGAATATTATTCAACCCCTAGGAATAAATAAAAATCTTTTCGGGAGAAGTCAATCTAAACTGAGAAAATAAAGATATAATTTGTAACAAAAGCATTAAGAAATATTGAGAAAAAAAATTAAAGATGTGGGGCATCATCATTGCTCATAAATTTAATTTTGATTTTACATTTTCTATTAATTCTGTCATCATAAAACCTTATTATATATATATATCAGTGTCATCAGCATATTCTAATCCTCAAAAATATTTATCACCGAATCCAGACTTTATGCCCACGCCCTTGAATAATAAACCAGAAGCGGGAAAAAAAGTATATCGTTGGAATCGTGACAATTACTCTAGTCTGCGCAGACGGATTGATATTTGGACTTTTGTTCTTATTCTCCTATTCAAACTTTGGCGCAATAGCAAAAAATGGACTTATGCTAATGGTTACACCGAAGAAAAACGATCGAACCGTCGTCGTATTCAAGCAGGATGGATTCGGGAAAATTTACTAGAATTAGGACCTACTTTTATTAAAGTAGGACAACTTTTTTCCACCCGTGCTGATATTTTTCCTGCGGAATATGTCGAAGAATTGTCAAAGTTACAAGATAGAGTCCCTGCTTTTAGTTTTGAGCAAGTTACCGCCATTATTGAGAAGGATTTAAGTAAACCGCTCAATAAATTATTTCGTAGTTTTGATCCCACTCCCCTCGCTGCGGCTAGTTTAGGGCAAGTTCACAAAGCGCAATTATACTCAGGGGAAGAAGTTGTTGTCAAAATTCAACGTCCGGGGTTGCCTCAATTATTTACTATTGATTTGGGTATTCTCAAACAAATTACCCGTTATTTTCAAAATCATCCTCGTTGGGGTAAGGGTAGAGACTGGTTAGGGATTTATGAAGAATGTTGTCGTATTCTCTGGGAAGAAACGGATTATTTGAGGGAAGGACGCAACGCTGATACTTTTCGCCGTAATTTTCGATCGGCGGATTGGGTGAAAGTACCGAAGGTTTTTTGGCGTTATACTTCTCCCCGTGTCCTCACTTTAGAATATATGCCGGGTATCAAAATCAGTCACTATGAGGCTTTAGAAGCGGCAGGGCTCGATCGAAAGGTGTTAGCGAAATTGGGGGCTAGAGCTTATTTACAACAGTTGCTCAATGATGGTTTTTTCCATGCTGATCCTCATCCGGGTAACTTAGCTGTAGCAGGAGATGGTGCTTTAATCTTCTATGATTTTGGTATGATGGGACAATTAAAGAGTAATGTTAAAGAAAAATTGATCGAGATGCTATTCGGTGTCACCGAAAAAAACGCCGATCGAGTAGTTTCTGCTTTAATAGACTTAGAAGCCTTAGCGGTAATGGATGATCCCGGACCAGTACGTCGATCGGTACAATTTATGTTAGATAACTTTATGGATAAGCCTTTCGAGGAACAATCCATCGGTAAAATTAGCGAAGATTTGTACGAAATCGCCTATGATCAACCTTTCCGTTTTCCTGCCACATTTACTTTTGTGATGCGCGCTTTTTCTACTTTAGAAGGGGTAGGAAAGGGATTAGACCCTGATTTTAACTTTATGGAGGTGGCACAACCTTTTGCCTTACAAGTAATGAATGATTTTAATAACAACGGTGTCGGCAAGTCAATTTTTGATGAAATTAGCCGTCAAGCATTCCAAGTTAGTAACTCGGCGTTGAGTCTGCCGAGACGATTAGAGGATACAATAGAGAAATTAGAGCGAGGTGATCTCCGTTTACGGGTTCGATCATTAGAGTCAGAACGCTTATTACGTCGTGTAGCAAGTATGCAAATGACAACGAATTATAGTTTATTTATGAGTGCTTTAATTCTATCTAGTACTATACTGGTTGTTAACGGACTTTGGCAATTAGCGATCGCTGTAGCTATTATCAGTATTTTCCCGGGTTTTTCTTTATTCCGTTTACTGAAACAATTAGATAAAGTCGATCGCAAACTATAATAAAATATTGCAATAAAAAATTAGATTAACCTATGAAATTTGCATCTACTGGTTTAACAGACCCCGGATTAGTTAGACCTTATAATCAAGATAGTCATTATATCGACCCAGAGGGAAGATTTTTTATTTTAGCTGATGGTATGGGAGGACACGCTGGAGGAGAAGAAGCCAGTCGCATCGCCACTCAAGTAGTTAAAGACTATTTAGAAGCTAATTGGGACGCTCCCATCGAATCCTACGATCTCATCGAAAAAGCTGTTTATCAGGCTAATGAAGGTATTTTAGAAGATCAAAGTACCAACCCTGCTAGGGCGGATATGGGTACTACTCTTGTGATGATCCTTTTTAGAAATGAAGAAACTTGGCGTGCCCATGTGGGAGATTCTCGCCTTTATCGTCTAAGGGAGGGAAATTTAGAACAAATCACCCTCGATCACACATGGATTTCTCAGGCAATTCGAGCTGGAGAAATCACCCTCGAAGATGCTAAACATCACCCTTGGCGTCACGTTTTATCTCAGTGTTTAGGCAGACGAGATTTATACGAAGGTATTGACATTCAACAAATAGAAGACACTCTGCCGGGCGATCGATTTTTACTCTGTAGCGATGGTTTAACGGAAGAAGTTGCACCAGAATTAATTGGTAAATCTTTGGGGGAAACGGAAAACCTAGAAGAAGCCGCCAGTTTATTAGTGCAAAATGCTAAAGATGGCGGTGGTTCGGATAATATTACCGTTGTGTTAGTTGCTGTGAAAGAATGAATAAAAAGTAATGAGTAATGTAGGGGCTTAATATATTAAGCCCGAAATGAGGGTGTTAATCCATAATCCGCCGTGTAATGAATTACACGGAACCAATGAGATCACGTTCAATAAATTGAACTTAGAAATTTTTGATTAAAATTATCTACTATTGACTATTCATTCTCAATTCTCAATTCTCAATTCTCAATTAATCCTATGTCTAGCCAAATCATCGAAATATTATCGGCGGACGAAATGCGCCGTACTTTAACCCGTTTAGCGTCTCAAATTGTCGAGGAAGCCTCGGATTTATCTCAAGTTGTGCTATTAGGGATTTATACAAGGGGTGTACCTCTGGCTAATTTGTTAGCCAATCAAATTGAGGTGATCGAACAGGTTAAAGTACCCGTTGGTGCGATCGATATTACCTTTTATCGAGACGACTTAGATCAAATTAAGACTCGTACCCCTGAAAGAACTCAAATTCCCTTCGATTTGACGGGTAAAATTGTGGTGTTAGTGGATGATGTGATTTATAAAGGTAGGACTATTCGAGCGGCTTTAAATGCTGTTAGTGAGTATGGGCGCCCCGAAATTATTAAGTTAGTAGTATTGGTCGATCGAGGTCATCGACAATTACCGATACATCCCGATTTTACGGGGAAATCTTTACCGACTGCCAAGGAAGAACAAGTTAAGGTATATTTGGATTCGATCGACGGTAGGGATGCCGTAGAATTGATTAAATAATAGTTCGATCGTCTTTGATTCGTAGGGGTTGAATAGTATTCAACTCCATCACCTGAGTTCGATATAACAGCTGAAAATCTCGACAATTTTACATCGAACTGAGGTTTATTTCCGTTATAAGTTTATGCAGTAACAGGGATGTTAAAGTATTGACAAGCCGTTAACCTTTCATTCTCAGGAAAAGGTAAATCAGCAACATTTAAACCTTTTCTGACAAGGTAATAAAAATCTAATACCTCAATACCAACGATATTATTATTGTTATCGTAGTCAATAATAATTCTGTCAGTTTCGGGTTCGGTACTATGAATTTTATTTTCAGTTAATTTAAAGTAGATTGCGTCAACTTCTTGGTCATAGGTGACAATCATATTTTATTCCTCATGTTGCGGTTAAAGTAAAGAGTTATACTTGGCGAGGGTATAACTTGAGTTTGGTGAAGGTAGGCAAAAGGCAAGTAGGCAAAAGGCAACTGTACATTTTGCAACATCAGATTATAACCTTGATGAGTATATTATTCTTATGGGTGTCGAATTAGCAGAACTCGGTTATCAAATTCAGCTATTCTCTTATAGTAATGATATTTCTCTCCACTATCATCAATAATAAACTCTGAACGTTCAAAGTTTTCGATCGTATCAACAACCCATGACTCTTTAATGTCTCCTCTTTCAGTCAATCTCTTTCGAGCGTGGTTTGTCCATAAATATTTATCATTCATAATGGTTCGATCGTTTTTGATTCGTAAGGCTTGAATACTATTCAACCCGATAAGGTTTGAAGGCTTAATTTTACCTATTTTTGAAAATGTCTCATATTGAGTAAATAATTTATTTAAGGAAAAAAACGATATATTTCTTTACGATGTAAAACCCTAGAAAATATAATTTTATCTTCTTCTAAAAAAAATCCTATTCTATAATCTCCGACTCTGATACGATAAGCATTATCATCACCTTTAATTTTTTTAACATTATCAATAGTTGTCAAATTTTCAGAATTAGGTATTTCTATCATCGCTAAAGTTTTAATTTTGTTGTAAATAGGATTACTTTTTAGCTTTTTTAAGTCTTTAATAAAACTAGGTAAATATTCTGTTTTCATTCTTTTTCTAATTCTTCTAAAGCTGACTCTAAACTTAATGGTTTTTCATTTTTTGTTGCTAACATAGCTTGATATAAACTTTCATCTTCTAGCATTTCCAATAAATATTGATAGTCGTTAAAATCTAAAATTACTTTACGAATATTACCATCTATATCAGTAATTAATTCTTGAGCAAATGGATAGCTTTTTGTATTCATATTTTTAAAATTTTATTCCTAAACTTATTATTTAATCTTAGTCTAATTTTTTCCCTACTCCCAAAGAAGAATAAATTATATCAAGTTCAGATAATTACCTACAATATATCTAATTGTAGGTTGGGTTGAGGATACCAAACCCAACAAAACCGATGATTTTTTATTAGACTTCTCCAGAAATGATGATTTTACAACGCTAGAACAAGTATCCTAATTGAAACTAAGATCATGAAAAGATTAATGTTGGCGTTAAAAGTGATTAGACAAAAACAGAGAGGCTTTTTGGAATTTATGCAAAATTAATGGAAAAATTAAGATTTTTTAATATTTTATATTGTATTTAATCTCAAACACTTATTAATCATCAAAATACAGTTAAGAGTTAGAACAAAAGTATTCCTTTCCTCGATCGTCAAACAAGTTATTTAGATTTCGATCGATCATAGGGATGCCGTAGAATTGATTAAGTCGTTTATGTGATAATCAAAAAAAAAGAAACTTTATGATTAAATTATCAGTCTAAAATAATATCAGAGTCGATCGTGAAAAACTTTTAGTTTTTAAAGTTATGTTAAAACAAGTAAATGGAAGATTTATTTTTATTCGTAATTGCCTAGTTATTTATGTGCTGGTGGGTTTTTTTGCTTCTGTAATAGCTGACTCCCATAAAAATTTTCAGTTAAGCTCTCAATCTGTGAATGCAGGTCAATTTTCTCGACTTATTTCTCTTACCGTTGCTCATCAGGCTAATGAAAATTTATATAAATAAGTATTCAATTTAACAGAGATAATTGTCATGTTTTATTATGACGGAAATTTGGAAAAAGGGAATCATATTCAGTTAGATATTAATGATTCAGCTTGGTTATATGGTGCAACGGTTTTTACAACTTTAAGGGTTTATAATCAGTCTCTTTTTCATCCTTTAACTAATTGGCTGAATCACTGTGTGCGACTGAAATTGAGTATCAAAGAATTTGCTTGGGTAATGCCTAATTGGGAGAGAATAGAAACAGAAGCTACGGTTTTATTAGAGCATTTTCCTGTGTTAAGAATTACTGTTTTTCCTGACGGTAAAGAATTAATTATGGGGCGACAATTACCTTTAAATTTAGCCGAAAAACAAGCAAAAGGTATTAAGGGTTTAGTTTCGATCGATCCTCAAATAAAACGCTCTTTACCTCTACATAAAACAGGTAATTATTTAACTTCTTGGTTAGCTTTACAACAAGCTAAAACACAAGGTTATGACGAAGCAATTTTAACGGATTCCGATCATAATTGGTTAGAAACCAGTACAGGAAATTTATGGGGATATAAGGATGGTATTTGGTTTACTCCTTCTTTAGATGCAGGAATTTTACCCGGTATTGCCCGAAAAACTATTATCGAAAATGCTGATTTTCCCATAGAAATTAATACTTGGTCATGGGAATTTGTGCAACAATTAGACTCGATCGTTTATAGTAATAGTGTAGTAGAAATAATCCCTTTTCATACCATAAAAATAGGGGAAATAATCCTCAATTATAATGTCAATCATCACTGTTTAGAAGTGCTTAAAAATATCTTTTCTATGGTGATTTAATCAAGGTTTATCTCAAAGTTCGTAGTGATGGCTTTAGCCATTAGACATCTCCAAGAATTAATAAAATAAGGGTTAAAACCCTTACTACGAACTAATAAAGGTGGGCAATGCCCACCCTACAAAAATTTAAGAGTTAGGCGATCGCCAATGTTTGACTAATAGCGTCTCTTAGTAATGGCGCTTTATCAGTTTTTTCCCAAGGCAAATCTAAATCTGTCCGTCCAAAATGTCCGTAGGCGGCTACGTCTTGATAAAAACGTCCGTTTCTTTGGGCAGGTAAAGAACGCAAATTGAACATTTGAATAATACCAGCAGGACGTAAATCAAAATTAGCCTTGACTAAGGGTAATAATTTTTCTTCGGGGACGGTAGCAGTGCCAAAAGTTTCGATAAAAATACTTACAGGTTGAGCAACACCGATGGCGTAACTAACTTGTACTTCGCATTTAGTGGCTAAACCAGCCGCTACAATATTTTTTGCCACATAGCGACAAGCATAGGAGGCACTTCGATCGACCTTAGTGGGGTCTTTACCAGAGAAAGCACCGCCACCATGACGGGAATAACCGCCATAGGTATCGATAATAATTTTACGCCCTGTTAAACCTGAATCTCCTTGAGGACCGCCAATGACAAATTTACCAGTAGGATTGAGTAAGAAACGAGTTTTATCCGTTGGTTTTAGTTGTAAATCGTGGAAAACAGGGTTAACTACTACCTCTTGAATTGCTTCCCGTAAGGTGGCTTGAATGGCGTTATTATCGGTAATATTGCCAATGGTTGCGCTGTGTTGAGTGGAAATTAGAATAGTATCAATACCTACAGGAATACCATCTTCATAGGCGATCGTAACTTGAGTTTTGCCATCGGGTCCTAAATAGGGTAATTCCCCAGATTTGCGCACTACCGCCAAACGTCTTGCCATGCGGTGAGCCAAACTAATGGGTAAAGGCATTAATTCAGGAGTTTCATTACAAGCATATCCAAACATGATACCTTGATCTCCTGCACCAATTCGATCGAGTTCATCATCACTAAGATTTTCGCGCTGTTCTTGAGCTTTGTCAACCCCTTGGGCAATATCCGCAGATTGCTCATCTAAAGCGATTAAAACCGAGCAACTATCGGCAGAAAAACCATTACCAGCGTCAGTATAGCCAATATCGGCGATTTTTTTCCGAGCTAAATCAATATAATTGACATGAGCCTTCGATGAAATTTCTCCAGTAATCAAAACTAAACCTGTGTTAACAACCACTTCCGCCGCCACACGACTAGAAGAATCTTCCGTTAACAAAGCATCTAAAATTGTATCGGAGATTTGGTCACAAATTTTGTCCGGATGCCCCTCTGTAACGGACTCGGACGTAAATAGATAGTTACGACTCAATTCTTTTATCCTCGATAATTTTTTATATCATCTTATACCATATAAGTTAATATTGCTATCAAACTATTAAAATAATCTCTATATGAATCAAGAATTTGATTATGGTTGGAAAAGTGAAAAACCCAATCATTCCCATAACTATTATTTACCCGCAATTTTGTCAATGTTACCTCCTCCCGTATCACCCACTGGCGAAAAAATCAAAATACTCGATTTAGGGTGTGGTAATGGCTCTCTTACTTCAAAGATTGCTGAAAAAGGCTTTAGTATTACAGGGATTGAAGAATCTGAGTCGGGAGTAAAAATAGCCTCCGAAAATTACACTAATTGTAGTTTTTTTGTAGGTAGTATTTATGATTTAAAATATCAAGAACAAGGATTAGAAAATGCTTTTGATATTGTAATTTCATCAGATGTGATTGAGCATTTATTTTTTCCCAGAAAATTAATTGAAACAGCAAGACATTGTTTAAAACCTAACGGAAAACTTTTAATTACCACCCCTTATCACGGATATTGGAAAAATCTAGCTTTAGCTATTTCAGGAAAATTTGATCAGCATTTTACAGTTTTATGGGATGGAGGGCATATAAAATTTTTCTCAGTTAAAACATTGACAGAATTATTAAAAGAAGGTGGGTTTACTGATATTAAATTTAATTTTGTGGGAAGATTACCTTATTTGTGGAAAGGAATGTTAAGTCTTGCTACTATTAAAAAATAAGAAGCATTCATTATTAAACTATTTTATTCGGAAATAATTTGTTGAAATTCTCTTTTAAAAATCTCAATATTTTAGTTAGTGGATTAATATTATTCTTTATTACTGCTTGTCAAAAAGAAATCAAAGAATCTGACAATTTATCCACTATTTCCTCAGAAGAAAAACAAGCAATTATTAAACAAGTTTACAGTCAAGAAAAAGAAATAAATCTTTGCAATCAGCAAAGGGATAAAGAATTATCTCAAGATTCAGCTAATATATTTATTCTCAACGATCGAACCTATTTAATTGAAATAATTTGTTTTTTAGGGGCTTATCAAAGTAATTATCAATACCTTTTGTTCGATCGAACTTCCGAAGAAATAACAGTAATTAATTTTGATACTTTTGATAATAGTACCGATAATTTAAAGTTAACAAATACTAACACCATAAACGGCATGACAGATTTTGATGTGACAGAGCAAAGTTTAATGGTTATCAGCAAATCAAGGGGCATGGGAGATTGTGGCAGTTATGCTCAATACGAATGGAATCTCGATCGATTTAAATTGATCGAATATCGATATAAAAAAGACTGTGATGAGGTATATTTACCCCCTGAAAATTATCCCCTTATTTATCCATAAAATTAGCTTTAAATTGTGCTTTTGTAATCTGCATTTTAATTTACTTTTATTTATTACCATTTCAATTAAATACTTAAAACTTATTACCTACCTCAGTTCGATATAATAAACCTTAAAAAATAAGTTTGTAGTGATGGCTTTAGCCATTTATTAATAAGCCTTTTAAGGCTTACTACGAACTATAAATATTTAATTATCATGACTCAATTTTACCCCCCTAATAGCATAATCTAAAAGTTCGATCGGATGAATAACTTGAATTTCCTTCCCTTGTAATTGTAAATGTTTAGCAATTTGCAACGAGCATCCGGGGTTAGGAGAAGCAATAATTTCCGCCCCCGTATTTAATAAATTACGCACTTTTTGCTCCCCTAATTCATTAGCAACATCAGGCTGTAACAAATTATAAACTCCTGCACTGCCACAACATAAAGCATTATCTAAAGGCTCTTTTAACTCTAAATTAGGTATCTTTTGTAATAGTTGGCGAGGTTGTAAACTAATTTTTTGCCCATGTAAAAGGTGACAAGCATCCTGATAAACTACCTTAATTTTATCGTCAGAAATGGGGGATAAATCTGTGTTTAAGCCTATTTCTGCTAAAAATTCTTGAATATCCCTGACTTTACTCACAAAATCTTCCGCTTTACTTAAATATTGTGGATCATCCGCTAAAATATGATGATATTCTTTAAGGGTATGTCCACAACCTGCTGCATTGATGATAATATAGTCCACATCGGTATCAGCAAAACTGTCAATCATTTGACGTACAATACTTTGAGCCTGATTTTCTTGCCCTTGATGCGCAGGTAACGCCCCACAACATCCCTGAGTTTTCGGAATCACCACTTCACAACCATTGGCAGTTAAAACCCTTACTGTAGCTTCATTTACTGAATCGAAAAATAATCTTTGCACACATCCCAACACCACCCCAACTCGATACCTTTTTTCTCCCTTCGCCGAAATAGTATAAGGATATTTTTTGTTAAGGGATTTAAGATTAATACGAGGCAAAATTGACTCCATGGAGGCAATGCGGGGGAAATATTTAAGGATTCCCGTTTTTTTCACGAGGGTTTGTAATCCAGACACTTGATAAAACCACAGCAAAGGCAAAAATATAGTTAATCTTTCTGGATAGGGAAAGATGTTAAAAATAATAGTGCGGAGGAATTTTTCCCAAAGGTTGCGAGGCTGATTTCTTTCGACTTGAGGGCGCACGGCGGAGATTAATTGATCATATTGTACACCCGAAGGGCAAGTACTGACACAGGCTAAACAACCCAAACAACTGTCAAAATGTTGAGCGGTGGTATCATCTAAACTGGCTTCTCCTTTGTTAATGGCATCCATCAAATAAATTCTCCCCCTAGGAGAGTCCATTTCTTTGCCGATGACTCGATAACTTGGGCAAGTGGATAAACAGAAGCCACAATGTACACATTGATCAACTAAAGATTGGGCAGGGGGATTTTTGAAATCAAAGCCTTTAATATTTTCTTCGGGTAAGTTTAATTCTGATGTTGTCGGGCTATTCATTAATTTATTTATGTCTATAGAAACGATAGATTTTACTGTAGTTTAGTAAAATAGGATTATTTACTAACTTATCCTATAACGATTAGGAATGGAAAATAAGACAAAACAAATCAAAAATATAAACTAATTTTAAACTTAAATTTATATGAAAAAAATAGGAGATTTAGGAGAAGATATTATTGCTCAATATTTAGTTAATAATGATTATGAAATACTCGATCGAGCTTGGCATTCTCTTTGGGGAGAAATTGATATAATAGCTCAAAAACTATCAGAAAAAAACCTAATTTTTGTAGAGGTAAAAACGAGAAATATGAGAAATTGGGATAATGATGGTATGTACGCAGTCAGTAAAACTAAACAAAAAAAACTAAGGTTAACTGCGGAAAGTTTTTTGAGTAAAAATCCTGCTTTTGCCCTATTTAATTGCCGTTTTGATGTGGCTTTATTAACTTATCAAAAAGATATTAAAAATAATAATCTATCTTCAGATAATATCTTATTTAATCAAAATATTTACTATAAAAATTATCAATTTAATTTAGTGGACTATATAGAAAATGCTTTTTAATAACTAGCATTTCATAAAAAAATAAGGTGGACAATGCCCACCCTACCAACGACTATTTTATTACAATTTATTAACTTAAAGAAGCATGACTACGATCGTAACTTACACGAAAACTAGCGTTAGGTTTGCCTTGGGTGGGATTCCAATATTCTGAAGGGTTAATATCCATACCGATTTCTACAGCAGTTCGTCCTAACATTGATTGTTGACGATTTTTAATCATTTTATGATGACGCATCATTAAGGCACGGGCTTGATTTTGAGTATCCATATATCTTTGTCTCCTAAATTTTTTTTCATATATCCATATTTTAAACAAAATTCTGTATAATTAGCTACTAAAATCAGGAATTTTAATAAAACTTAATAAAATAATGGATAATTAAAAATTGAAAATTGAGAATGAAGAATATTAGAGATAACCAAAAATTTGAGAATGAAACAGCCCTGCATTCCTAAGAGTTATGGATTAACTCCTAAAACTTTCCATTAATCATTACTTTTTATGATGGATAATTACAAAATATTAAAATAAAAAGTAATTTTGATCTAATAATTTTGTTTTGCGTTACACTCTTAAAAACTCTAAAATGAAAAAGTGTTTACAAATCTTAATATTTTTCTAAGTTTTTACTATGATGATTCCCTGTTTTGATGTTGATATTGATTCTTCTTCTATGACAACGAATAATTCTATTTCCGAAGAAATGGTAGCCCAAGCCATCGCTAATGTGGTGAAATCAGCTCGTTATCAAGGAAAATCTTTAGAGGATTTAATCGCAGAAGTTTTACAAGATGATCCTATATTAGACTCAGTACAAAGACAATGGTTGAGTAAAATTGTGACTCAGGCATGGAATATGAGTTCTCAGTTTTCCATGCACAGTTGATTCTTTAAGGTATAATTACTCAGGTGAGATAGGTTTCATCAGGAAATCTAGTTTTAATGGGAATCATGGTGAATAATAGACAACTTTTTCAACAAATAAGAATTTTAGACCCCATATCACAAATCGATCGAGTTAGTGATATATTATTGAATCAAGGTATCATCACAGAAATTAGTGATCAGATTATCTCCCATGATGAAAAAACAGAAATTATTGACGGTAAGGGGTTAATTATAGCACCTGCATTGGTTGATTTGTATAGTCAAAGTGGTGAGCCGGGCGACGAAGAAAGAGAAACCTTAAAAAGTTTAACGGAAGCCTCCCAAGCTGGAGGTTTTTCGAGGGTAGGGATTTTACCAAATACTAATCCCGTCATCGACAATCCTAGTGTGGTGTCATGGATAAAACAAAAAACCGCCCATAATCCAACTCAATTCTACATCTGGGGGGCATTAACTCAAAATTTGGCAGGTGCAATCATTGCGCCGTTAGCAGAATTAGCCGAAGCGGGAGTGATTGGTTTTACTGACAATCGCCCCCATAGTAATTTACAGTTAGTGAGGAAGTTGTTAGAATATGCACAACCTTTTAATTTACCGGTGGCTTTAGTGCCAACAAATATAGAGTTAAGAGGTAATGGAGTAATCAGAGAAAGTCGTACTTCCATTCGTTTGGGTTTAGTGGGAAATCCAGACATTGCGGAAACCATTGCTATTGCTTCTCTTTTAGAATTGGTATCCCTCACAAAAACTCCTATTCATTTAATGCGTATCTCTACAGCGCGAGGAGTACAATTAATTAAACAAGCCAAAGAAAATAATTTACCTGTTACTGCCAGTGTGAATTGGCATCATTTAATTTTAAATACGGAAATTATTGCTAGTTATAACCCTAATTTAAAATTTGAACCTCCTTTAGGTACTGAAATCGATCGAATTGCTTTAGTACAGGGTATTAAAAATAATATCATAGACTCGATCGCTGTGGATCATACTCCTTATACTTATGAGGAAAAAACCGTTGCTTTTGCCCAAGCACCCCAAGGCTCGATCGGGCTAGAATTAATATTACCGTTATTGTGGGAAAATCTGGTTATCACGGGGGAATTGTCGGCTTTGGAATTATGGCGCAGTTTGAGTATTAATCCCTTAAAATGTTTAAAACAAGAACCTATGGGGATACAAGTAGGAAAACCTGCGGAATTAGTCTTATTTTCACCACAACAATCATGGATGGTAACTCCTTCCCAACTCAAATCTTTATCTTTTAATACCTATTGGTTAGATCAACAAATTAATGGAAAATTGATATTATAGTAATTTCTACCCTCATGAGGTGCGCTATCTTTAGATTTTCATTGAAACTAATGTAAATCAAGATGAAATCATACTCTATATTTCTTCTTTTTGCATTTGTTGAAGAATGCTCACAAAATCCTCAATACTGGTAAACTTGCCATACACAGAAGCAAATCGAACATAAGCGACTTCTGACAAACTACTCAAATGACTTAATACCAATTCACCGATGGATTGAGTTGTGATTTCTCTCATAAAATTTTCTTCTATTTCTAACTCAATATTTTCTACCAACGACTCTAAAAACTCTGCCTCAATACCTGTTTTTTCACACGCCCTGACTATACCTCTTAATATCTTAGATCGATCGAAAGATTCCTTACTACCATCTTTCTTAATTACCGTAATCGGTACAAATTCAATTCTTTCATAGGTAGTAAAACGATGTCCACAATCTAAACACTCCCTTCTACGCCTGATACTCTGTCCTTTTTCCGTCGTGCGAGATTCCAACACCTTACTATTATCAGAGCTACAAGAAGGGCATAACATATTTTTTTAAATTTATTTAATCACTAAACAATAAGTATCTCTAGGGTAGGCATTGCCCACAAAACCCTAGTATGAAAAAAAGCCTCTTTCCCATATATCTTAGCTAAATCAGAGACTTAATGAAGATATAACGATGAAAAAGACTTTTTAATTACATTAAAACTAAGGAAAAAACTATCAATTATTCCTTAGTAACTTGAAAATTACTTGTTAATTTTAGGAGGCTCACGAAATGCTACAGCGAAAAATAATACTGAGATCATCATAGCCAACACGAGAATATAAGCAACACTTTCCATTTTATTTTCTCTATATGGTAATTTTTATTTGATAAAAGAGGGGAATAGAAAGAAAAATCTCCCTATTCCTCATTCATAAATTATGCAGATTCTGGACGACGACTAGATTTATCCCCAACTTTTTGGAATAAACCCCATTCTACTTGTTCTGGGTCTAAGTCTGGATCGATACCGGCAAATACATCACGGAATAATGTACGCGCACCGTGCCAAATATGACCAAAGAAGAATAGTAATGCAAAACAAGCATGACCAAAAGTAAACCAACCACGAGTGCTGGTACGGAATACACCGTCAGAATTTAAGGTTTCAGTATCAAAGGCAAAAGGTTCACCTAATTGTGCTTTACGCGCATAGCGTTTAACATCAAGAGGATCACTAAAGGTTTTACCATCTAACTCACCACCTAAGAAACTAACAGTAACGCCAGTTTGCTCAATACTTAAAGCGGATTCAGCACGACGGAAAGGAATATCCGCACGAACTACACCATCGGCATCGGTTAAAACTACGGGGAAGGTTTCAAAGAAGTTAGGAAGACGGCGTAAGAATAATTCGTTACCATCTTTATCCTTAAATACGGGATGTCCTAACCAACCTTGAGCAATACCGTCTCCTTTATCCATTGCACCAGTACGGAATAAACCACCTTTAGCGGGGCTATTTCCTACATAGTCATAGAATGCTAGTTTTTCAGGAATTGCTTCCCATGCTTCCTCAGCAGTTGCACCATCAGCGATACTGGTTTCTACTCGACGTTGAATTTCTTGTTGATAGTACCCTTGATCCCATTGATAACGGGTAGGTCCAAATAATTCTACGGGGGTAGTGGCGTTACCATACCACATTGTTCCAGCTACTACGAAAGCGGCAAAGAATACTGCTGCGATACTGCTAGAAAGTACGGTTTCAATGTTCCCCATACGAAGGGCTTTATAAAGTCTTTCGGGAGGACGAACGCTGAGGTGGAATAAACCTGCAATAATACCAACGATACCTGCTGCAATGTGGTGAGCTACGACACCACCTGGGTTAAAGGGGTTAAAACCAGCAGGTCCCCATTCTGGTGCTACGGGTTGAACGTGACCAGTTAAAGCATAAGGATCAGATATCCACATACCCGGTCCCCATAATCCTGTTAGGTGGAATGCACCAAAACCGAAACAGAGTAATCCAGATAAGAATAAGTGAATCCCGAACATTTTAGGTAAATCGAGAGCCGGTTCACCTGTACGGGAGTCGGTGAATAATTCTAAGTCCCAGAATACCCAGTGCCATACGGCGGCTAAGAATAAGAGTCCAGAGAGGACGATATGCGCGATCGCAACACCTTCAAAAGACCAGAAGCCCGGATCAATACCTGTTTCTCCGGTGATACTCCAACCACCCCAAGAACCTGTTACCCCTAGACGTGCCATAAAGGGTAAAACGAACATTCCTTGTCTCCACATGGGATTCAACACGGCATCGCTAGGATCAAATACAGCTAGTTCATATAAAGCCATAGATCCCGCCCAACCTGCTACTAATGCGGTGTGCATTAAATGCACTGCAATTAAACGACCGGGATCGTTAATTACAACTGTATGTACTCTGTACCAAGGTAGTCCCATCGACTACGCTCCTCCTATTATTGTGATTTTTACTAAATTCGGGATAGATCCAGTTTACTATAACCGTTGAGGGTTTTGTCTTTCAAAACGAATTTTGAATAGATTTACCCTATGATCTTAATTTTATGTTAAAAATTCTATCTTTTATTAGAACTTATGGCAAGATATTTTTTCTGTGAATGAGGAATTAAGAATTAAGAATTAAGAATTAAGAATTAAGAATTAAAAACTCCTCACTATTAACTATTCATTCTATGAACTGTATTGATATAGCATTATTACCCGGTATAAGCCCGATCGATCTCAAAAACCTTAAATCTCTAGGTATAAATACTAATTTAGCTTTGCTTCAATGGTCGATCGATCGGCAAAAACAAGAAGAATTAGCTCAAAAAATGGGAGTTAATCTTAAAAATATTTTGAAATGGATTGCTCTAGCTGATTTATCCCGTTTGGAAAGTGTGGGAAATCAATATTGTGGTTTAATCTTACACTCAGGAATCTTATCCTGTCGTCAATTAAGCCAAGTATCCGTACCTAAGTTACACCAACAAATTCTGCGTTTACAAGTAGCGACTTTAGGCAGAAAAGATTTATGTCCGCCCCTTCCCCTCGTAAAAACGTGGGTAAAAGAGGCAGGACAATTAGGAATTAGGAATTAGGAATTCTTGTACCTATTATAAAGGGTATTTTTTGATTTGTCAACTTAAATCTAATTTTTTAAGCTAAAACAGGAACAGGGGTTTCCCAACGATCGACTGCTTTACCGATGACAGATAACTCTTGAACCAATCGATCGAAAGCATCAGGAGTCAAGGATTGAGGTCCATCAGAGAGGGCTTTAGCCGGGTTAGGGTGTACTTCGATCATCAAAGAATCTGTACCCCCTGCGATGGCAGCCATTGCCATACTAGGCACATATTCCGCTTTACCTGTACCATGACTAGGATCAATCATAATCGGTAAATGAGTTAAAGAACGCAATACAGGAATTACAGATAAATCTAATACATTACGAGCAAACTCTCGATCGAAAGTACGAATACCTCTTTCACATAAGATGACGTTGGAATTTCCAGCGGCGAGGATATATTCAGCCGCCATTAACCATTCGGAAATAGTAGCAGACATACCTCTTTTTAAGAGAACTGGTTTAGGTTGAGCACCCACTTTTTTCAAAAGAGAGAAATTTTGCATATTTCGTGCTCCTACTTGGATAACGTCCGCAAATTCCACAATTACATCTAAATCTGCTGTATCCATAACTTCAGTGATAATTCCTAATCCTGAAGCATCTCTAGCGGCGGCTAATAATTCTAAAGCACTTTCACCATGCCCTTGGAAAGCATAGGGAGAAGTACGAGGTTTATAAGCCCCACCTCTTAAAAATTTTGCCCCTGCGGTTTTAACTCTTTTGGCGGTTTCCACGATCATTTCTTCGTTTTCCACCGAACAAGGACCTGCTACAATGACGATCGGATGATTTAAACCAAAAGTAACCGCACCATTAGGAGTCGGTACAACTACTTCGCTAGGTTGCCCATGACGATAATCTAAACTAGCACGTTTAAAAGGTTGTTCC
This sequence comes from Geminocystis herdmanii PCC 6308, assembly GCF_000332235.1. NCBI lineage: Bacteria > Bacillati > Cyanobacteriota > Cyanophyceae > Chroococcales > Geminocystaceae > Geminocystis > Geminocystis herdmanii. Next base: position 2,964,422 of record NZ_CM001775.1, read on the forward strand.
ACTCGTAAAACCGTTTCAATCCAAGGGCTAACCTCTTGAATTTGCTCAGGATTAAGGGAAGCTGTTTCTCCCACTAAACCGATAACGACTTTATGTTGTCCGACAATTTTTTCAGGACTTAATCCCCAAGTGGTTAACTCATCACCGACACGATTAACTTCGGCTTCGGGAGTACCCACTTTCATTACAACGATCATAATTAATTTACCTTGACTAATATTATGTGCTAAGGATCGGTATTTGGTTTATGACTGACGCACTGACTTTAAATGTAGGGTAGGCAATGCCCACCAACTACCACCTATAGTGTTAAAATTGCATAAAAATAATTATTCTGAGTAACTTCTATGGTTGTGATCAAATTTTTACTAACTCAGAACTTACATAACCAAAAATTTAGGATTTGAGATTCTTTCCCAATAACTAGGAATGACTTTTTTGCTTTGTGTTTTGGTATATAAGTTTTGTAATAAATTTCTAATTTCTTAGAGATAAATCACACAAAATAACTAATTATTATTTATTAATAGATTCTTGTCGTGCGTTTTTCCATGCGGAAGTCATTCTACCAAAATTGAGAGTAAAATCTGACCAACCCCACCTAGTACCAACTCTTTCTTCATCCCATGATGTCGAAAGAATGCCATAACTTAAACCTAACACACCTAACCCAAATAAACCCATAGTGACCAATAATACGGCGGTATTAGGAATTTTAAACCATTCTTGTTTTACCAAGAAATAAAAGGCAAAAAAGGAAAAAATACCTAAACCTGTAGGAAGTCCGCTAAAAATAGCCATTCTCCGAATCATTCTTTGACTAATAACTTCAGGTATTTCTTTGAAAGAAGTATTGTTTTTGTTTCTCTGATAGTTTTTAGTTGATTTTGTTTCAGATTTATTTGCGGGAGTATTAGTAGTTTTTTTTACTACTTTTTTATTCTTTTTGGGTTCAAAAGGTAAAGAGTTACGATTAGATGAAGAAGATGGCATGATAATTTTTCTGACAGTGTTTAACCACGAATACCTAATTGTTTAATTAAGTCCTGATAGGCTTGAGGACTTCCTTTTTTAATATAGCCTAATAAACTTTTGCGTTGTCCAATTAATTTTAACAAACCACGACGAGAAGAATGATCTTTTTTGTTAACTTTTAGGTGTTCGGTAAGTTGACTAATTCTTTCTGTTAATAGGGCTACTTGTAAATTAGATGATCCTGTATCAGTTTCGTGAACTTGATATTTACTGATAATTTCTTGTTTTTTTTCTTGCGTTAAGCTCATTTTTCTTTAAAAGTTTAAATACTGCAATCTTTGATTATACCATATTCAGAAATAATTAGGAATGAGGAGTTAGAAATTAGGAAATATGATCCCCCCTAACCCCCCTTAAATAAAGGGGGAACTTCGTTTAGGACTGCTATAGTAAAAGTTTTAGTTTTATGGAGGAAAATCTCAAGACGAACTTTGATACTATAAAATGATGATGTGTTAATTATCAGTGGGTAAAAAATGGCAACTCAGGAATTAAAAACGAAATCTCAAGAAACAGAAAATAAGCAAAATTATTGGGATGAGATACCCAATGAGTCAGAAATGCCTTTTTTTGATCATCTGGAAGAATTGCGCCGAAGGATTTTCGTTAGTCTTATTGCCATGGGTGTAGGTGCTATTTCCTGTTTCTTTTTTGTGAGGCAAATTGTGGCATGGTTACAAATTCCTGCAGGAGATGTCAAGTTTCTACAGTTAGCACCGGGTGAGTTTTTCTTTGTCTCTATTCAAGTGGCAGGTTACACGGGAATTTTGCTTTCTGCTCCTGTGATTTTATACCAAATTGTCCAGTTTGTGACTCCCGGCTTGACTCGTAAGGAAAGGAAAACGATCGCACCTGTAGTATTTGGCTCAAGTATTCTTTTTTTTGCAGGTTTAGCTTTTTCCTATTATCTACTTATTCCTGCTGCCCTCAATTTTTTTATTAATTATGGTGGTGATGTGGTAGAACAATTATGGTCGATCGACAAGTATTTTAAGTTTGTGTTATTATTAATGTTCTCTACGGGTTTAGCTTTTCAAATTCCTGTTATTCAATTACTCTTAGGTACTTTAAATCTTGTTTCTTCTCAACAAATGCTCTCTACTTGGCGTATAGTGGTTTTGGGTGCGATGATTTTAGGTGCAGTACTCACGCCTTCAACTGACCCACTTACTCAATCTCTCCTCGGTGGTGCGGTTTTAGTTTTATATTTTGGTGGTATTGGTATGGTTAAATTAATAGGAAAATAAGTAAGGAGTAAGGAGTAAGGAGTAAGGAGTAAGGAGTAAAAATAATAATCTATTTATAATAAAGCTAATAAATTTTGAATACTAGATAAAATTATGATAGTATCAACTCCCATTAATCTTAAAGAATTATATGAAATTGATGATTATTTATGGATACAAGAAACGGTAAAATTATTGAAAGAAAAAAAATTTAATGAATTAGATTTAGATAATTTAATTGAGGAGTTAGATGATGTGGGAAAAGAAAGAAGAAAAAAAGTCGAAAGTTTATTAGAACAAATTATCAGGCACTTATTATTGTTTCAATATTGGCACGAAGAAAGAGATAGATGTTATCGTCACTGGCAGGGGGAAATATTCTCTTTTCGCCGACAACTAAAAAAAGATTTAACCACTAATTTCTATAATTATCTCAGTCAAGAATTAGCTAATATTTATGATGATGCTTGGGGATATGTTACCAGAAAATCTGGTCTTAAAAATTTACCTGAAAAATGTCCTTATACTTTAGAAGAATTATTAGATGAAAATTGGTTGCCAGACATCAACGAGAGTGGAAGTATTGAATAAATTGAACTTTTTTGATTCATTATTAATTGTTAATTATTAATTGGTAGATATGTTAGCTAAAAGAATTTTACCCTGTTTAGATGTTAATGCCGGTAGAGTTGTCAAAGGTGTTAATTTTGTGGATTTAAAAGACGCTGGTGATCCTGTGGAACTAGCGAAGGTTTATAATGATGCTGGGGCTGATGAGTTGGTTTTTTTGGATATTACCGCTACCCATGAAGCTAGAGATACAATTATCGATGTGGTTTATCGTACTGCTGAACAAGTTTTTATTCCTTTGACAGTGGGAGGGGGTATTCAAACTTTGGATCATGTGAAAAATTTATTGAGAGCAGGTGCTGATAAAATTAGTATTAATTCTACGGCGGTGAGAAATCCAGATTTTATTAATCAATCGAGCGATCGATTTGGTTCTCAGTGTATAGTGGTAGCTATTGATGCTAGAAGAAGAAATGATCCAAATAATCAAGGTTGGGATGTATATGTCAGAGGTGGGCGAGAAAATACGGGGTTAGATGCCCTTACATGGGCGCAGGAGGTGGCGAAAAGAGGCGCTGGGGAATTGTTAGTTACCAGTATGGATGCTGATGGTACTCAGGCAGGGTATGATTTGGAGTTAACTCGTGCCATCGCCCAAAAAGTGGAAATTCCAGTGATTGCTTCGGGTGGTGCAGGAAATACTCATCATATTTACGAAGCCTTAACCGAAGGTAAAGCCGAGGCAGCGTTATTAGCTTCCCTTTTACATTATGGACAATTAACGGTAAGTGAAATTAAGGATTATTTGCTCGATCGAAATATTCCCGTAAGACACTAAATAATGGAGAATGGAGAATGGAGAATGGAGAATGGAAAATTTTAACACCCCATTACTTATTACTCCTCATATTAGGTTCTTTAAATCAGTTATAAATAAATTGTGTGGAAATTTTGTGTTAGGTTACGATGAGAGCTAACCGAACCTACAAATATTACTTTCTTCTTACTTCTTAAAATGCAACCAGTCGATTATACAACCCTCGTTGCCATTTGTCACTCGTTACAAAATGGCTATATTCCCTCACGACTAGAACAAGTATATCAGCTCGATCGATATACCATCAGTCTTTGTTTACGCAGTCTTAATCACAAGGCATGGTTAACGGTGTCATGGCATCCCCAAGCAGCTAGAATTTGTATTGGCAATCCTCCTCCTCGTGGTAAGGATACTTTTACTTTTAGTGAACAATTACGCCATCTGATTAATGGTTATGCTTTAATTGGGGTAAATATTGTTTCGGATTGGGAAAGGGTGATAGATTTTCAATTTGCCCAGCGCCCCAATGAAAAACCCATATATCATTTATTTGTAGAAATAATGGGTAAATATAGCAATGTTATTTTAACTTCTGCTGACAAGCAAATTATTACTGTTGCTAAACAAGTTACTGCGGATAAATCTAGTTTGCGCACGGTAGAAACTAGCCAATATTATCAACTCCCTCCCCCCCTGTTAGGTGAAACACCAAAGTTAACCGAATCTTTGGAAAAATGGCAAGAAAAAATAAGTTTAATTCCCGATCGAATTGATAAACAATTAATTAAAATATATAGAGGTGTTAGCCCTATTATTGCTCAGAGTTTATTGCAAAAATCTAATATTTTACCTACCAAAAATAATCAAGAATTAACTCAAGAAGAATGGATAAATTTATATCATAATTGGCAAAATTGGTTAATCACTCTTGATAAAAAAGACTTTAATTGTAGGGAATTAGACAAAGGCTATACAGTTTTAGAGAAAAAAGCAACTAATCAAGACTTACATAAAGTTTTAAATTATTATTATAATAAACAAATTTATCAAGAAAATTTTAATCAATTAAAACAGCAAATATTTCAGAAAGTTAAAAATATTTTAAACAAATTAATAGTAAAAAGAGACAGATATAAAGATAAATTAAATGATTCTGATAACTGCGAAATTTATAGTAATAAAGCAGATTTATTAATGGCTCATTTACATCAATGGAAAGCAGGAATGAAAGAGATAATTTTAAAAGATTTTACCACTAACGAACCCATAAAAATTGCTCTTGCTCCTGATAAAAATATGATTCAAAATGCCCAAAGTTTATATAAACAAAATCAGAAATTAAAACGGGCAAAATTAGCGGTACAACCTTTATTAGAAGAAGTGAAAAAGGAGGTTAATTATTTACAACAAATAACCACTATTTTAAGTCAATTAGACTATCAAGAAAGCGAAGATTTAACGACTTTACAGGAAATTAAAGCTGAATTAATTAGTCAAAAATATATCGAAGATAGTCAATATCGGGGGAATAATATTGTAGAAGAATCTTTCCCCCGCAAGTATCAAACTCCTTCCGGTTATGAGATTTTAATTGGGCGCAATAATCGTCAAAATGATATATTAACTTTTCGCACGGCAACGGATTATGATTTGTGGTTTCATGCACAGGAAATTTCAGGCTCTCATGTTCTATTACGTTTGAGTGCAGGAGACATACCAGACGATCGAGATTTACAATATACTGCTAACTTAACAGCTTATTATAGTCAAGGACGAGGAAGCGATCGAGTGCCAGTAATTTACACTAAACCTAGTTATGTTTATAAACCCAAAGGGGCGAAACCGGGTATGGTAATTTATACTAAAGAAACTGTAATTTGGGGGCAACCCTCTAGGGAATGAGTAATGAGTAATAAGTAATGAATAAAATTAAGTCAATCTAACTAAGTGAAAAATAAACTAATTATCTTAACTTTAATTTGTATAATTATTTCGGGAATTGCGATGTTTTTTATGGGGGGTATTAATCCTCAAATATTAGAAAATTTATTGATACAATTAGGCATTTTTGCACCAATTATTTATATTTTTCTCTATATTTTAGCTACTATTTTACTGCTTCCTTCTACTCCTTTAAATCTTAGCGGTGGTTTAATCTTTGGCTTTTGGGGAGGCTTGATTTGGACTTCGATCGCAGCTATAATGGCGGCAGTGGTAAGTTTTGCCTATGCAAGATATTTAGGTAGAAATTGGGTAAAAAAAAGATTTGGGATTCACCTGCAAAAATTAGACAAAGAAATCAAAAACGGTGGCATGGGATATATATTTGCAATTCGTTTATTACCTCTTATTCCCTATGGAATTGTTAACTTTGGTGCAGGTTTAACTTCTATTAAAGAAAGAGACTATTTTTTCGGCACAATATTCGGTACAATTCCGGGTATTTTACCTTTTGTAATGATGGGTGCTGGTTTTTCTTCCCTAGGTAAAGGAGATATGTTAACGATTACTTTGTCTTTTGGATTAATTGGCTTGTTGATTGGAGGTGCAACATGGTATAAAAAAAGGATCGTGTAATGGAGATAATGTGTACAGTAACAAATTAAATGACGTGATAACAAATTAGTGTCATCCAAAATTAAGGCTATTCAAATCTTTATATAGCAATAATTATACCCCAGAAATCCACCAAAAATGATCTCGATCGTGCCTTAAACTAGATTAACAAATTAAGTGTCATTTTCCCTAAGAATAACAAATTAAATGTCGTCTTCCCGAAAGGCGATTTTTTTTGCTTTAGGGGTTGTCATTAACAAATTAAATGTCATAAGATTAGTATAGAACTATTATGATTTTATTGAACACTAATGAAAACGCTATGACCATCGATGATCAATTTTCTGATTCTCCAGAGTTGATCTCCCAACTTTCTCCCGAAGAACAAAAAATCGCCGATGTCATTGAAGATTTACTTCAACCCTGCGATCGAAAAAGCTACGGAGAAAAGTTGAAACAAGCATCAACTCAACTGAATAAGTCAGTTAGAACTATCCAAAGATACGTTAAGCAATGGGAAGAAAATGGTTTAGTCGGTATTGCTCAAAATAATCGAGCCGATAAAGGCTTTTATCGTATCGATCGACGTTTACAAGATTTCATTCTTAAAACCTATCGTGAAGGAAACCAAGGCAGTAAAAGAATGACTCCTAAACAGGTTTATTTACGAGCAGTTGCCCAAGCCAATAATTGGGGTATCAAACCTCCTTCTCACATGACTATTTATCGAATTTTGAATCCTATTATTGAGGAGAAAGAAAATAAAAAACGAATTAGAAGTTCTGGTTGGAGAGGTACAAAATTAGCTGTATCCACTAGATCAGGAAATGAAATTAATGTGGAATATAGTAATCATGTCTGGCAATGTGACCATACTCTTGCTGATATTCTTTTGGTAGATCAGTTTGGTAAATTATTAGGCAGACCTTGGCTAACTACAGTTGTAGATACTTATTCTCGCTGTATCATGGGTATCAATCTTGGTTTTGATGCTCCCAGTTCCCAAGTGGTTGCTCTTGCTTTACGTCATGCCATATTGCCGAAGAGTTATAGTTCTGATTATGGACTACATGAGGAATGGGGAACGTATGGTAAACCAGAGTATTTTTACACTGACGGCGGTAAGGATTTTCGTTCTAATCATCTTCAACAAATTAGTTTACAGCTAGGCTTTACTTGTCATTTACGGAGTCGTCCTAGGGGCGGTGGTGTAGTAGAGCGTGTTTTTAAAACTTTCAATACGGAGGTTTTTTCTACCTTACCTGGATATACAGGTGCAAATGTGCAAGAACGTCCAGAGGATGCAGAAAAAGAAGCCTGTATAACTCTCAAGGAACTAGAGAAATTGATTGTCTGCTATATCGTGGACAACTATAATCAACGTCTTGATGCCCGTATGGGTGAGCAAACTCGCTTTCAACGTTGGGAATCTGGATTACTTTCTGTCCCAGATGCTATCTCGGAACGAGAATTAGATATTTGTCTAATGAAGCAATCACGCAGAAGGGTTCAAAAGGGGGGTCATCTTCAATTTGAAAATCTGATTTACAAGGGGGAATATTTAGGGGGTTATGAGGGAGAAACTGTCATTATTCGTTATGATCCTAGAGATATTACAGGTATTTTAGTTTATCGCTTGGAAAATAATAAAGAAGTCTTTCTGACTCGTGCCTATGCTGTGGACTTAGAAAGTGAATCTTTATCTTTGACAGATGCGAAAGCTAGTGCCAAAAGAGTGAGAGATGCAGGAAAAAATTTGAGTAATCGTTCGGTCTTAATGGAAGTGGAAGAACGTTCTAATTTTACTCAGAAAAAAACCAAAAAACAAAGGCAAAAACAAGAACAAGAAATGGTTAGAACATTTACTCCTTCAACCATTTTAAAGGAGGAAAAGGAAATAGAAGAGCAATCTACTTTATCTTCCTCTACTAAGAAGAATAAGGTAAAAGTTATTGACTATGAACAGTTACAAAACGATTTTGATTTTTAGGAGTTAGTAATGGAAGCGAAAAATGTAGCAGAACAATTAGGTGAACTTAATATTCCTAATCAAGAATTGCAAAAAGAAATTAATGGATTACAACGCAAACCATTTGCGGATTTAAAACAGGTTGCGATTCTTCACTAATGGCTTGAAAGTAAGCGTCAATCGAAGCAGTCTTGTCGAGTGGTGGGGGAATCTCGGACAGGTAAAACTGTGGCTTGTAACTCTTATCATTTAAGACATAAGCTAAAGCAAGAAGTGGGAAAACCTCCTCAAGTACCTGTCGTTTACTTACAAGTACCCCAAGAATGTGGAGCAAAGGATTTGTTTCAGGGAATTATTGAGTATTTGAAGTATCAAATGACGAATGGTACGGTGTCAGAAATCAGAAAAAGAACCATGACAGTATTGCAAAGATGCGGTGTCGAGATGATTATTCTGGATGAAGCAGATCGCTGTAAACCAAAGACTTTTGCTGAAATTCGGGATATTTTTGATCATCTCAATATTGCCATCGTGCTGGTGGGAACCGATCGTTTGGATGCGGTAATCAAGAAGGATGAACAGGTTTATAATCGTTTTCGTCCTTGTTATCGTTTTGGTAAATTGGTTGGAGAAGACTTTATTGATACGATCGAAACTTGGGAAGAGGAGGTATTAAAACTACCTCAACCTTCTAATTTAACTGGCAAAAAAATGTTGAAGTTGATCGCAGAAGCTACCCAAGGTTATATCGGTATCATGGACGTGGTTTTGCGTGAGTCAGCAATTAGAGCCTTAAAAAAAGGATTAAAAAAGATTGATTATGACACTTTAAAAGAAGTTGTACAGGAGTATAAATAATGGAAATTCAGCCTTGGTGGTTTACGCTCATGCTCCGCATGACGCTGCGCGTACGAACCTTATGAGGGTGAAAGTATTAGTCATTTTTTGGGGAGGTTTAGACGGGAAAATGAGCTTACTCTTTCTGGTTTAGGCAAAATAGCAGAACTATATGGAGCAATCGCCCGTTGGGAAAAGTTCCGTTTTAATCCTCCTCCCTCCTCTGAACAGTTAGAAAAATTAAGTGCGATCGTACAAGTAGAAGTAGCAACCTTACAAACAATGTTTCCTTCTGCCCCTATGAAAATGACTCCTATTCGTCTTTGTTCGGCTTGTTATGGGGAAAAACCTTATCATAAGATGGAATGGCAGTATAAGGAGATTTATCGGTGCGATCGTCATAATCTTAAACTTTTATCGGAATGCCATAATTGTGGGGCAAGATTCAAGTTTCCCAGTCTATGGGTTGTGGTTGGTGTCATAGGTGTGTTACCCGTTTTACTAAAATGAGATAACTTTTCACACTATAGTATGTAGATTGATTAGTTTTTTTATCCTATTGTCATAGTATGGGAGAAAAAAATCAAATCATTGATAGCATACAAAAACAGTTTGGAGAAGTTATCAGGAAAAAAAGAAATAAAGTAGGTATTTCTCAAGAAAAACTAGCTGAATTTTGCGATCTTCATCGTAATTTTATCAGTGAAATAGAACGAGGTGTTAAATCTCCTTCTCTGAAAACGATCATTTTGCTAGCTATTGCTTTAGATTGTTCCCCCTCTGTTTTGCTTAAAGAAGCCGAAGATTTGTCACACGATGATATTTATCCTTCTTAAGCATAGTTTATTATTTGGTAATTTGAAGCAATGGTGAGAAGGAAACCTTATACAAAAGTCAAAAAAAGCAATCAAATTAGAGAAGATCATGTTAAAGGCATGGGAGATGTTCTTTTCAAAGGATTTCAATGCCTTAATAGCAAATGTAGGGAGTTTATTTTTGTCAAAAAAACTGAGATCGGAATTGATTTTGAAATACAATGTCCAAAATGTGGATATGATCATCTTTCTGGAAAAGAATCGAAATTTTATGATTATGAACTTCTACTATTAGATCAAAATAAAAAACCTATTAAAACTATAGAAACTGGGGAATTTACAATTCTTCATGATGATTATATTAATGAGTCTCAAGACTATAAATATTGTATAGTTTGTAATACAATTAAGCCAGTTGATTTATTTGGTGGACACGCTCCTCGCAATTCTGGCAGATAAGGTGAATGTAGATTATGTAAACAAGTTTATAATAACCGTATTAAAAATTCAACAAGAACAAGTGATCAGCATCGAGAAGCATCTCAAAATCGTAGATTGTACTCAATAATTTCTGGTAGTCAAAAACTTAATAGTGAAGAAGTTTTAAAAAAATACCATTATAAATGTTTCAAATGTGGAAAAGATTTACATAATGTAAACTCTGAACAAGAAAGACCTCTTGATCATCCTTTACCTATATATTATTTGTATCCTTTAACGACAGAAACAGCAACGTTATTATGTAGAAATTGTAATGGGAAAAAAAGAGCTAAATGGCCATCCGCTTTTTATTCGGAAGATAAAGTTAGAGAGTTGTCCATTCGTACTGGTATTAGCTATGAACTTTTATCAGGAGAACCACTATATAATTCTGACGCATTGGAGTACTTAAAAAAATCTGAAAATGTAGATCAACTATTAAAACAATATGCTAAATATATGAATGTCATCATAAAATTAAGAAATAGAATTTTGAAGGATTGTGGATTTGATTTTTTTAAATATTCTCAAACTATTTCTCAAGATTGGATTGAAAAAGCAGATAAAGAATATGAATAAAAATATTGTGAAAATTAATTAAATTTTCTGCAAAAATAAATATTGGTGTGATTTAGTTGCGCCTTGATCTTTTATTCCAAATTTTTCTCTGCCTACAACATCTTCATCAAAATAATAGATTAATTTAAAGTTTTGTTCAGATCGTTTAATTAATTCTTCAGCCATATTACAAGACTTAGTTTTACCAACGTGCATAATTAATTTTCCTTGAGGTTTTAACCATTTAGCACAATCTTCAAAGAATTTAAAATAAATATCCAATGATTTTTTTTGTTGATATTCTAAGAATTGTTCTTGACGAGAGGTAAAATCATCTTTTTCCCAACCTGCTAACCATAATCTCATCCAATTAGTAACAAAAAATCTTGTAGAAGCTACAAAAGGAGGGGAAGTAATCACTACATCTACTTGATTTTTATATAAACTATTTAACCTAGAAAATGGAAGTTGTGTTGTCATTCCAGACAGTAAATTATGATCATATTCTGTTTGCAACATTCTATTTATCTTGTCTGTAAGGCGAGGTGCTAAAGGACGATATTCATTGTCTCCAATCGGTTTAAAAGGTGTTACGGGGTGAGATCTCCGAGAAAGAGCATAAGGACGATTTCCATGTAAAATATGTAATAAACAAGAATAAACTAGGGCTTGTCCCCAAGAAGTACAAGGATTTTGTTTTAGATAATCACGAGCAGCTAATATTTCCTTAAATGTTTCTTGATTAAAATATTCAGGAAGTTTGCCGTTAAACCCAAAATCCTGATAAAGCGATAAATCTTGATTATTTTTATTCGTTTCAACATATTGTAATAAATCATTAAGAATGAAATATACTTCTTCATTTTCTCCTCTATCTATCTTAGCTTTAGTTAATATATAACCAAGTTCTTGTAAATCATTTCCTAAAGGATAACGACCTTGTAAAAAGGCTTCTAGGGGAATAGTTCCACAACCTGACATAGGGTCTAATACATAGTCTTGAGGATAGGTAAATTCACTAATTAAAAAGTGAGCGATCGCAGGTTTTAGTTTTCCTTGATATGAACATAAAGAGTGAAATTTATGCCCCCAATTTCGACTATTATAAGGTGACTCTAAATGAGGCAAAGTTCTCGCAAAATTTTCAGCTTTTTGTTTATATTCATCATCAGATTGATTATTGTTAAAATTAGTGATCAACTTTTTTTGACTAGCTTTCTCAAAAATCAGTAATAATTGTTTTAATTTTGTTCCATCTTTTGATTTTCTTTCTCTTACTAATCTTTCTTCGATACAATTTAATCCTATATCTGAAGCGATGATTTTTAATATTTCATTTGTAGGAACATTAACACCAGCAAAACGGGAATCTCCAATATCAATAACTAACTTTCCTTTCTCTCTTAAAAGATTGTGAGATTTTCTTAACCATAAATATGAATCAGAAAAATAATATTGAACTAATTTTGGTATTCTCGGATCGTAACTTACTTCTTCTAAATTAGAAACAATTTTTTCAACTTCTGTAAATGTATTAGGTTGACGACATTTTTGTGAAATATTATTAATTCCTGCTGACATGGCTTGAGAACGATAAAAAGACAAATATTTTTCATTATCTAAAAATCCTGTCAACCATAATTCTAATTTAGTATTTCTAAAATAATTAGTTCCGTTAAGATAAGGAGGAGATGTCAAAATAAAATCTATGTGTTTATCTGTAGGAAACTCTATTAAAGCTGATTCTCCTAAACAAAAAACTTCAGGAAAATTAAATTGATTATTTAATATATCTTGATATACCTGTTCAGCTTTTTCTGAGAATTTTTGAATAACTGATAAATTATCAGGCAGTTTTTCATTTGGCTTTCTTTGACGCAAATCAGAAGCACGTTTCATTTCACTACAAGAAACGGCAATTGAACCTAAAATTAATTTAGCAAAATCTTCAAATACTGATAATTTTGCCTCTACTTTTTTAATAGCTTCTTTAATAGCAATAACCTCAATTAATCTAGTACCAGTAAAATAATTACGGTGGGGAAAACATTTATTAATTTCTATTTCTGCTTCTATTAATGATTTGAGATTGTTTTCTGAGTAATTTACTAGATTTTCCAGATATTGTTTAAATTTTTCATGTTCATGACAAACATATAAAAAGTTATTTGTTTTACATCTAATAACTAACCTCATAAATGGGTTTATCTCTGAATAATAACCATACATATTCCTTCTTGTTGCAACAGTTATAGTAGTTCCTGTTCCGGCAAAAGGATCATAAATATGTTGTCCATCACAAAATTCTTCAATAATTGTTTTGGCAAATTCAGAAGAAAATCCCTCTACATAAGGATACCATCTGTGTATTTCTGTTTTTATATTAGGAGAAAAAGTCCCATGTTTTCCTAAACTTAAATTAGGAGATTGATCGACAAAGTTATTAGGGTTAAATAAAAGTAATTGATTGTTATGATCTATCATTATTTTTCTATAATAAAAATCTTTTTAGTAAGTATTGATTGATGTTATTATACTGCTTAGATTGTGATGAATCTGATCAATCCACAGAGGCACGATCGTCTTCTCCTCTTCCAGAAGTTCGATCGCTTTCTCCCGTTGATAAGGCAATAACTCAACAGTACCATCATTAGCAATCACCATAAAACGCTTCTTAAAGTCCGCATCGGTAAATGATGGCTCTTTTTCCCTCAAATCATTGAGGATTTTTTGTACCATCTCTAAATTCAAACCAACAGACAGCATATATACCATTACCGACACCTCTACCAACTCCACAAAAGAATAGTAGATTGTCTTTCCCGTACCTGTCCCCATAATCAAAGGCACAATAATCTCCTTATCCCTCCAATACTGCAATTGTCGGAGAGAACAACCCGTAATCTTTGATATATCTTTGCTACTAAAAAATAGTTCCTGTTTCATACCCACAATTATAAAATAATTTGCTATTATACAAATATGTCCAATTAAACAATTATGTAAAGTGATGGTTCAGGTAACTATTCAATCTCGTTTAATCGCTTCTGCTGATACTCGTCAATTTCTCTGGTTGTTGATGAGCAAGAAAAATACTCCTTTGATCAATGAAATCCTTACCCGAATTAAACATCATCCCGATTTTCCCCAATGGCGAGAGAAAGGAAGACTGCCGAAAAACTTTATTGCTCAACAAATTCAAGAGCTAAAAAATGATTCTCGTTTTCAAGGACAACCATCTCGGTTTTATGCTTCTGTCGGTAAAATCATCGACTACATATACAAATCTTGGTTCAAAGTGCAAAAGAGTTACAAAATCCAATTAGAAGGTAATAGCCGTTGGTTAGAAATGTTGAAACCCGATAGTTTATTAATAGAATCCTTTGATGGTTCAATGGAAGCACTGCAAAATCAGGCTCAACAGATTCTCGATAATATTGAAACGACTTCTACTCAAGAAGGTATTGTTGATTATTTATTTCAAAAATATGAGAAAACAGAAGATTGTCGAATGAGGGATGCGATCGCGCAGCGCCACCGTAGGTGATCGTTTATCTGATCAAAAATGGTAGTCGCATTCCTAAGAACAATATTGAAACAACCAAGAAATATAAAAGAATCAAAAGAAAATTAGAAATCAAAATTCGTAAATTGAAAAGACAAGTGGAAATGTCTATTCCTTCTGGGAGAGATTTAGAGGGAGAAAAATGGTTACAAACTCTCATCCTTGCTTCTAACACGATGCCTGTAGATCAAAATGAGAGTGATAGTTGGTTTTCGGCATTGAAACGAAATTCTCCATCAATTCCCTATCCTATCGTTTATGAAACCAATGAAGATTTAAAATGGTGTTTGAATGACCAAAACCGTATTTGTATTAAATTTAGTGGTTTGAGTGACCATCTTTTTCTAATCTATTGTGATTCTCGTCAACTGCCTTATTTTCGCCGTTTTTATGAGGATCAGGAATTGAAAAAAGCCAGTAAAGATCAGTTTTCGAGTGCTTTATTTACCTTGCGTTCGGCTATGATCATCTGGAAAGAAGATGATGGAAAAGGAGAGTCGTGGGATAAGCATAAACTCTATTTACATTGTACTTTTGATACAGATTATTGGACTTTGGAAGGTACACAAGTCATTGCTCAAAAAAAGCAGGAGGAAGTGCTAAATCTCATTGATAGGATGAAGGAAAAGACGGATTTAACAGATACTCAAAAGGCGTTTATTCAACGGAAACAGACGACTCTTGCCCGACTTAATAATATTTTCCCTCGCCCTAGTAAGCCTATTTATCAAGGTAATCCGAATCTTTTTCTCGGTGTGGCAATGGGTTTACAAGAACCAGTTACGATCGCACTTGTGGATGTCAGCACCAATAAAGTGATTCTCTATCGTAATATCAAACAATTATTGGGGGATGACTACCATCTAATCAGGAGAAGACGAAATGAGAAACAGAAATTGAATCACCAAAACCATAAAGCAAGGAAAAGAGCTAATTTTCAACAAAAGGGGGAATCTAATCTGGGTGAATACCTCGATCGACTAATTGCTAAATCCATTCTTCAAATCGCTGAAGAGTACCAAGTATCAACTATTATCGTTCCTCGATTGAATCAGATACGATCGATTACTGAGGCTGAAATACAAGCAAGGGCAGAGGAGAGAATACCAGAATATAAGGAGGGGCAACGAAAATATGCACAGGATTATTGTGTACAAGTGCATCAATGGAGTTATGGTAGATTGATTGATAATATCAAAGCAATTTCTTCTAAATTGGGTATTGTCGTAGAGGAAGGCAAACAACCCAAACAGGGAAAGTTTACCGATAAGGCATTACAGTTAGCATTGAGTACCCAGAAAAATAATCGCCAAAATAATCCCACAAAGACAAATTCTTAAGTTACAATGAGGGAAATCGTGCCGCCGATCAAGTTGTTGTCAACCTCTGTTCTGCGAAAAATGAGGGGTAGTTTACCTAGTAATAGGTTTGCTTTCTGTCCCTGATAACTGCTCACTCTGATGCTGCGCACTGAATAAAGTGCGGAAACAAGGGGCACTCCCAGCAACAGGAGTTTGGGTGTACCAATGTAGTGGTTATCCAATCACCTCCGATCAAGGAGGAATCCCAGTTTAAGCGTTAGTTAAAATGTACGAGTTACACAAACTCAAGTTTTAGCCTTACGCAATCGCTGAAACTCTTATAAATTAAGGGATATAGCGTTTTAAGAAAATGCAAAATTCTCGTCAAAATCGGAATTTTTGTATTTTTAAGGGGGGCTTACGCAAACTGCTTCTACAAGCCTTATTTGATAAGGGGTCTGACTAGGGGCAGTTGAAATAAGACAATACCTTCTATAGGGATTGAAAGCTCCTCTTTATAGCCTAGGATTGCGAGATAAGTATGTTGAAATAAGACAATACCTTCTATAGGGATTGAAAGTCCTTGTCGTACCATCTTTGATTCGAGTGAGTCGGGGGTTGAAATAAGACAATACCTTCTTTAGGGTTTATAATATTAACAGTGCCGTAGATCAAGTTTTCATAACCTCTGTTCTATGAAAAATAAGGAGTAGTTTACTTCTTCTAAGAAGTTTGCTTTCTGCTCCTGCTAACTACTTGCCCTGATGCTGTCTATCTAAAGATAGAGAAACTAGGCGCACTCCCAGCAATAAGGGTGCAGGTGTACTGCTATAGCGGTTAGCAAATCACTTTCGATCGAGGAAGAATTCTCTTTGAGAATTGAAAGCGAGTCTCGCCATCTGCTTTGACGACACTAATTTGTGATCACGTCATTTGATTTGTTAAGACGACACTAATCTGTTACCGATGACAAATAATTTGTTACTGTACATCGGGGAAAGAAAATTTGTGACAACACATCTATCTAAAATGCGGATGGCGAGACTCGAACTCGCAAGGTCAAGACCACACGCCCCTCAAGCGTGCGCGTATACCAATTCCGCCACATCCGCAGAAACTCAACGAATAATTATTATAACTGATTTTGCGTTATATAGCAAGAAGATGGTGAGAAAAAATGTCTTATCCTGAAACAAAAGTCCGCAAATCTTAACTTATCATTGGTTTTATAATACTCTTATTGATACAATAACTCTTTAGTCCAATATCGGAAAAAAAAATTTATGAGTCGTGCCAATAAAGTAGTTTTAGCTTATTCTGGGGGAGTAGATACCTCCGTTTGTATTCCTTACTTACAAAATGAATGGGGAGTTAAAGAAATTATCACCCTAGCGGCAGATTTAGGGCAGGGTGAAGAATTAGCGCCTATTCAAGCAAAAGCCCTTAAATGTGGTGCTGTGGAGTCTTTGGTAGAAAATGCCATTGAGGAGTTTGTAGTTGATTATGCTTTTCCTGCCATCAAAGCCAATGCGTTGTACGAAAATCGTTATCCCTTATCCACTGCCTTAGCTCGTCCTTTAATTGCTAAACTGTTAGTACGCGCAGCAGAAAAATATGGTGCTGATGCCGTTGCCCATGGTTGTACTGCTAAAGGTAATGATCAAGTTCGTTTTGATTTGGGTATCACTGCATTAAACCCTAATTTAAAAATTCTCGCCCCTGCTAGAGAATGGAATATGAGTCGGGAAGAAACCATCGCCTATGGTGAAAAATGTGGCATTGAATCCCCTGTGAAAAAGTCTTCTCCCTATAGTATCGATCGAAATCTTTTAGGTCGTAGTATAGAGGCAGGTCCTTTGGAAGATGCCATGACTGAGCCACCCGAAGAAATTTACGCTTTAACCAAATCCATTGCGGATGCACCTAATGAGCCTCAATATGTAGAAATCACCTTTGAAAAAGGTACTCCTGTGGCGGTAGATGGAAACTTTTTATCTCCCGTTGACTTGATTACTACTTTAAATGAAATTGCAGGTAATCATGGCGTAGGGCGCTTAGACATGATCGAAAATCGAGTAGTAGGTATTAAATCCAGAGAAATTTATGAAGCACCAGCACTACTTGTATTAATTAAAGCTCACGAAGATTTAGAAAGCCTCACTCTTACCAGTGATGTCACCCACTATAAACGCTCTCAAGTTGATTTACCTTACACTCGTTTAGTCTATGAAGGTTTATGGTATAGCCCCCTCAAAACTGCTTTAGATGCTTTTATTGAGAAAACCCAAGAAAGAGTTAGCGGTGTAGTGCGCATTAAATTCTTAAAAGGTAATGCTACGATCGTGGGAAGAAGATCAGAAAATTCTCTTTATACTTCCGCATTGTCAACCTATGGTAGTGATGACAAATTCGATCATAAAGCCGCCGAAGGATTTATCTATATCTGGGGATTATCTTCCAGAGTTTGGGCGGAGAAAACAAAAAAAAATTAATGGAGAATTGAAAATGGAGAATTGAGAATTAAAAAGTTAATCTACTTCTCCAGAAAATATTTTTTATTTGTTCGTAGTAAGGGCTTCAGCCCTTATTATTTTTGAGTTATTAAGTAAAAATTTTCAGGAAATTTATGATAAGAAATACTGTAATTTTCTGGTGATAAATTCATTTTACTACTGGCATTAGATGATAGTAATTTTATTTGTAAATTCCCTTGATTGTTAATCCCTAAAATTTCTCCTCTGATATTTTCTAATAAGGCTTTTTCTCCTAAGTTATACAGAAATTGATTATAGTTATTAACGAGATTATTTATACCTAATTGTAAATAATTATCATAGCTTTTAAGGATTTCGATCGAAATTATCTCTGCTAAATTAATTAATGAATTGATGGGATAATAATGATAATCTTGAAAATATTTATCTAAACTAATGCCATTTTCGGGATAGGAATTTTGATAATTAATTCCCACGCCAATGACGATATTTTTAATCCGATTTTTTTCTATTTTAGTTTCGCACAAAATACCGCCTAACTTTTTTTCTTCTAAAATTAAATCATTTAACCATTTGATTTTGACGGGAATATATAATTTATTTAACCCCTTGACAACGCCCAAAATACTCCATAAAATTAGATGATTAGCACATTCGATCGAACTGTTTAAATTTAGTGCCATACTCAAGTATAATCCCCCTAAGCTCGATCGCCAAGTATTACCTCTTTGTCCTTTTCCTGCGGTTTGTTGTTTACTAATAACGATAAAAGGAGGTTGAATATTTTTAGAAAGTAAAAGCCATGCTTGAGTATTAGTAGAAGCTAGAGTGTCATAAACATAAACAGAAATAGTATTTTTCATTCCCATAAAAGAAGAAAAATTATCAGGTAAATTAAAAATTATTTGCTCCATATTAATAATCAATATATAAGATTTTATGCCATGATGAAAGAAGAACAAGAAAATTTAATAGACGTTGACAAAGTAAACAATACCCCCGATAAAATTAAGTTAATTTATTTAGGAATTTTAGCATTAGATATTAAATTAGAATCGAAAGTTATTCCTAAGACTAAATCAGAATTAGATATATTAATAGAATACTTAGTAGAATTATTGCAAAAAAATGACGAAGTAATTAGACGAGCTTGTTCTTTATTAGAACAAATTGATAATTCTGACAATGCCGATTATTATTATGGCACAGTAAAAGATTACTTAGATAAATTTTTTGATTTAGCTAAATCTGATCCTCTTTTAACCATAGAAATTGATCCTAAAAATCAGACTATTATTCCCTTAAAAGTATTGACAAATTTGCTTTTTTATGGTAGTAAATCAGGTAAAAATTTCTTAAAACAACAATTACAATGTCTGTAAATAACGAAAAAATGTTAAATTAATATAGGAATCTTAAAAATAACTATTCACTATATGGAATGTATCGTCAATCGTCGGGCGAAATTTAGTGCCAGTCATCGCTATTGGTTGCCAGAATTATCCGATGAGGAAAATCAAGCCCGTTTTGGGGCAAATGCTCGTTTTCCCGGTCATGGACATAATTATATATTATATGTATCTATCATCGGGGAATTAGACAAATTTGGTATGGTGCAAAACTTGTCTGAGGTAAAAAAAGTCATCAAACAAGAAATCACCAGCCAATTAGATTATAGTTATCTTAATGATACATGGGTAGAATTTCAAGAAACTTTACCAACTACTGAAAATATTGCGAAGGTAATATGGGAACGTCTGTCACCTTATTTGCCATTAGTCGATATACAATTATACGAACATTCTCAACTTTGGGTTAATTATCAAGGAAATAATATGGAAGCTACTTTAACAGTTCAAACACATTTTAGCGCAGCGCATCGTTTAGCTTTACCTGAGTTAAGTTTTGAAGAAAATAGCGAAATTTATGGTAAATGTGCGCGCCCCAATGGTCACGGACACAACTATCATTTAGAAGTATCAGTAACCGGTGAAATGGATGCTCGTACTGGTATGATTATCGATTTAGTAGCTTTACAAAAAGTCATTGATGATTATGTGGTTGAACCTTTTGATCATACTTTCTTAAACAAAGATATTCCTTATTTTGCGGAAGTTGTGCCAACAGCAGAAAATATTGCGGTTTATATTGCTCAATTATTACAAGAACCTATTAAGAAGTTGGGAGCAGAACTTGATAAAGTTAAGTTGATTGAAAGTCCTAATAATTCTTGTGAAATTTTTTGTCGCAAATCAAGTTTAACTAAAGAAAATAAAAGTAATGCTACTTTACAACCTGTTTTAGCTTAATCAGCAAGAAACCTAATATCAACTTTTTAGTAAAGGTTTTAAGTCTTATTTATAAATAACTATAGTTGTTACTACAAACTTTTTTTATTTATAAAATAGACATCTCCAGAAATTAAATTTTTGGAGATTCCTAATACATTACTTAAGTGTTTCCTAATAATCAATATTTCTGTATTATGTTCTGTAGCCACTTTGACAAAGGCAGGGATGTTTCATTTTCAAATTTTTGGTTAAAAGGGAGTAATGAGTAACGAGTAACGAGTAAGGAGTAAGGAGTTCTGCTATAATTAACTATTATTTGTAAATATTATAGTATTACCTGATGAAAACTACAATTAATGAAATTGATATTGTTGCTTTAACTCAAAATTTACCAGAATTAGGGTTAATTAAAGGAGACACAAGCATGGTGGTAGATATTGCTGAATCAGGGATATTTTTAGTTGATTTTTTTAATAAAAGTGGTGAAATAATTGTCTTAGAATCTTTAAAGAAAGAGCAAATATAATTAGTGATTTCTTATACCAAAAAAACAAGTAAAATCATAATGTATTAATCATTATTAATGAGGAATTAAATCCCACATTCCCCTCCTCAGAATACATTATTTATATAGCAATCAGGAATGATTTGTGAGAAATCAAATAATCTTTTAATATTCTCCAATTATTGTTAATACTAACTCCAGACTCTTAACTCTTAAATTCTGCCCTCACCAATCTCTTATAATTCATCTGAGATTGCTATAAATTATATATTATTAAATTTTAGTTTATTCTTAACTCTTTTTCCCATGACTCAAAACAGTAATCTTTCTCTTTCTATAATTGTCAAAAACGAAGCAAAAAATTTATCTAATTGTCTGCAAAGTGTGCAAAATTTTGTCGATGAAATTATTTTAGTTGATACTGGTTCAACGGACAATACCAAAGAAATTGCTCAAAGTTTTGGGGCAAAAGTTTATGATTATATCTGGCAGGATGATTTTGCCGAAGCTCGAAATTATGCCTTAGAATATGTGAATACAGATTGGGTTTTAGTATTAGATGCTGATGAGATGTTAAACCCTTCTATTATTCCCGAAATAAAAGACGTTATCACAAAACAATATGCTTTAGTCGTTAACTTAATTCGAGAAGAAATCGGCTCACTTTCTTCGCCTTATTCTCAACTATCTCGTTTGTTTCGCCGTCATCCTGACATTAAATTTTCTCGTCCTTACCATGCTTTAATTGATGATGCGGTATTAGAATTACAAAAAAAAGAAAACCATTGGAAAATTATCGATTTACCTGAAGTAGCCATTCAACATTTTGGTTATCAACCAGAGATTATCGCTTCTCAAGATAAAACACAACGGGCTTTAAAAGCGATGGAATCCTATTACTCTCAAAATCCCAATGATGCCTATGTGTGTAGTAAATTGGGTGCTTTGTATATTGATTTGGGAGAGGTCAAAAAAGGTCTAAAATTGCTTAAAACGGGCTTAAAATCGAATTTAGCTACCACAGCGACAATATTTGAGCTACACTACCATCTCGCCAATACCTTAGTAGAACAAAAACAATGGGAAACTGCCATTAAACATTATCAAAAAGCGATCGAACTCCCCATATTAGGTAAACTGAAGTTAGGTGCATATCTTAACTTTGGCAGTGTTTGTTATCACGGAAAAGACTATGAAAACGCCCTAAAACTATATCAGGCTTGTGTTGCCATCGAGCCGAATTTTGCCATTGCCTACTATAACTTAGGGTTAACCTACAAAGCATTAGGAAGAAATTTCAAAGCCATAGACGCATATCAAAGCGCCATTCAAATCAATCCCAATTATCCTTGGTCATACCAAAATTTAGCCGTATTATTATTTAAAAAGGGAGAGATAGAAGACAGTATAAAAGCTTTTCAACAAGCCTATAATTTACATTTAACTCAAAATCCGATCGTCGCCAAACAACTGCAACAAGAATTAACAAATATGGGGATAATTATTAGCTAAATCTATTTTAGCTTCTTCGGTGAGAAGCCCCACGCAGTAAACACTATCAAAAAGCAACTATGTTTCGGCGTGGGATGAATCACCGTCAGGGTTTAATGAGTCAGGACGACTCTGGTTTTCGATATATTTACGAAGTGTTGTTATAGTTACTCCCCCACAAGAGGCGATAAAATATGAACTATTCCAAAAGACTTCTTGACCATAAAACTTTTTGATTTGTTCAGGAAATTCTTGTCTTAATTTTCTACTCGATACACTTTTAAAATTATTGACAAATTTACTTAATTCCATAGCAGGATGGTATTGGAAAAGAATATGGACATGATCTTCTTCTCCGTTTATCTCTACCAACCTACATTCCCACTGTTCTAATAAGCCTTCAGTGATTTCATGGAGACGAGTGAGCATTTCTGCTGTAAATACGTTTCTTCTATATTTGGTAGTTAAGACTAGGTGAGCTTTTAAGTCACTCACGGATCTACCTCGACTATAAAAATCATTTTTCATTTGACACTTTCTTTTTCTTTATGTTATTATCAGTGATAGTAATTATATTAACACTAATATACAGTAATCAAATAAATGATCCTTAATTATCAGTACCGATGCTATCCTGAAGTGCCTCAAAAAAGCCAGTTAAATAACTGGTTACGGGTGTCACAGTATTGGTATAATTGGCAATTAGGAGATCGTTTTCGTTGGTGGCAGGAAAATCGTAGTAACTATGTCATTCCAAGTGGCGACTGCTGTTATATCTCATGTAGTCTCCCACCATTGGAGTTAAAAGAAAAACCAAGTTTTTACTCACAGAAAAAGTTATTACCTGAGAAGAAAAAAGACTTAATTATAGTAAAACATTCAGGGGAATTACTTGATTTATCTACTGTACCTTCTCAGACTTTACAAGACGTATCAAAAAGGGTGGATCAAACTTTTGAAAGGTATATTAAAGGTGATTGTAATGGGAAAAGAAGCGGTAAACCACGTTTTAAAAGTCGTTATCGAACTTTAAAGGTAGAAGCTCAAGCCATTCAGATTAAAAGGGTTGAGAAAGATTGGCTTTATTTGTCTTGCTCAAAACTTAACGGATGGCTAAAAATTAGGCTACATCGTGGTTTACCTCAAGGTTTTTCTCTTAAAAATATCCTTATTTCTAAAAAGGCTGATGGTTGGTATTGTACTTTGTGTTTAGATGCTCCTACTGTACCTATTTTTACACCTGATAAAATTGTGCCAACTTGGGATAATTCAATGGGAATAGATGCAGTATTATCAGGCGATGATTATCTTGCTACTTCTGAAGGACAAAAACTACCTTCTCTCAAGTCTTTTCGTAAACATCAAAAAGAATTAGCAAAGATTTCTCGCCTGAAAAACCATCAGAAAAAAGGTAGTAAAGGGAGAAAAAAACTTGCCTTAAAAGAAGGTAAAAAACATCAACAAATAGCCAGAGCGAGAAAGGATCATGGTTACAAAACAGCCCATAATTTAATTCGTACGGATAAAAAAGTCTTCTTTGTCGAAAACTTGAATCTTAAAGGATTATCAAAACGAAATAAAGTCAAAAAAGATATTGAAGGTAAATACTTACCCAATGGGCAATCTGCTAAGTCAGGGTTAAATAAATCTTGGCTAGATGCGGCTTTTGGGAATTTTTATGAAATACTGTCGTACATAGCCGAAAAAGCTGGTGCAGTGGTAATAAAAGTCAATCCTGCTTATACATCACAAGTCCTTTCTTATCGTGATGAAATAGTATTTACTGATTGTTCTATACGAGAATATTACGATCTTATTGAAGATATAAGGGTTGATCGTGACATTAATTCAAGTATAAATATAAAAAGAGTCGGGCTGGATCTGTTCCTGACTATAAATCGGCGTAGTGGGAAAATAACCAAGTCCAAGACTGGTAGTACCACAAAGCAAGTTCTAGCAGTCCTTAAAAGATACTAGAAGCCTACACTGTCACGAAGTGCAGTGTGGGTAGTTCACGTAACTCCTAAGTATCGATCGATCAGGATAAGAGCTACAATATCATCAACGGGACGAGGTGGAATCCTTAAACCCTTGGGAATTAATTTTGTTAAACCTTGGGGGGGATACATTTCCCAATATTTTTGTCTGGCTTCCACAGTACTATTTTTTTCGTCCACTAAAACTATCTCGATAGATAAGTTTAGATTATTAATTAAGCGTTTTTTCCACTCCTTAGAAGTAGTTTGATTTCCCATTACTAACTTGAAAGGTTGATATTTATTGATTAAATCATTGATGATCTCGATCGAATCTTCACTTGAGATCACTTTATTATATAAAATTTGCTTATAATTGTTAACTAAAGCCAATCCACACTTATCTCTACCCGGATCAAATCCTAGAATCATAACTATACTAAAAAAGTACTTTAAAGAATAAAATAGAAAAAGGGAAAATAGCTAAGGGAAATAATAAGTATCGATCGAGAATTACGACCTAAGAACAAAAAATCCTGAGCCTAACCCCGTAATGAAACTCATAGTAACATAAATTGAACAAGGTATAAAATATTAATGCTTGACCAAATTTTACATCCCTCTATTGATTTTGGTATTGACACCGCCTTTATCTTAATTATTCTAGTGGCTTTAGAAGCCGTTTTATCCGCCGACAACGCCATCGCCTTAGCCTCCATCGCCCAAGGATTGAAAGACGAAAAAGAACAAAACTACGCCCTAAATATTGGCTTATTAATGGCTTACGTTTTAAGAATGCTCTTAATTGTAACCGCTACTTGGGTTATTAAATATTGGCAATTTTCTTTATTAGGGGGCTTGTATTTATTATGGTTAACCTATCAGTATTTTTCTGAAAGTGACGAACAAAAAGAAGAAGGTGCATCGAAACTTAACTTTAAAAATCTCTGGCAAGCAATTCCCATGATTGCCTTTACGGATTTAGCCTTTTCCCTTGATAGCGTTACCACCGCCATCGCTGTCGCTGATGAAATCTGGTTGATTATCGCTGGAGGTACGATCGGCGTTATTGCCCTACGTTTTCTTGCCCAATTATTTATTCGTTGGATTGAAGAATTTACCCACTTACAAGACGCAGGATTTATCACCGTTGGTTTAGTCGGTTTAAGATTAATTGTTAAAGTAATTGATCCTAACATTGTTCCTCCCGAATGGCTCATGATTAGCGTCATTATCGGAATGTTTGTCTGGGGATTTTCTAAAAAAAATGAACTTGAACAAAACCCATAAAATTAATTGTATCTTGATGTTAAGAAAGGCAACACTTCGACTCGGTTGTCGAGCGTAGATACCGTTTTTTCTGAATAGTTATTAAATTCTTACTCCTTACTCCTGACTTCTTACTCCTTACTCCTGACTCCTTACTCCTCTCCTCTGATGAATGACTCAAAACGATCGATCTCTGTTTCTGTGGGTAGTATTGCTTTAGTTACCGTTACCATCCTTTTAATCATCCTGTTGTGGCAACTGAAAAGTTTATTAGTTATCTTGATGATTTCCGCAGTATTGGCGGCTACCCTAGCCCCTATTGTCGATTATGGCGAAAAAATTAGGATTCCTCGATGGTTAGGGGTAATTTTAGCCTATTTACTCATTATTTTACTGATTACCACCGCAGGTTTAATTATTGGCCCTACTGTCATCACTCAAATTCAAAGATTATTACAAAAACTTCCCACCTATTTAGACATCATCACAACTCTAACCCAATCATTGATTATTCGATTTGGCATTACCGAACCAAAAGCCTTAAACTTAATTGATCAATGGCTAGATTTACAAGGTTTAACGGCATGGGCAGTAAAATGGAGTCAAAAATTAATTGTTAGCTCGTTAGGTATTACAAAAGGCATTGTGGGAGGTGTGTTAAACGTGCTTCTTGCCATCATCTTTTCTGGTTATATGTTGGCAGGTTCGAGTAAATTAATTAAAGATTTTGTGAGTTTATTCCCCTCCCCTTGGGATAGTCGTTTAGAGGCTCAATTTCCCCTCGTGAGCGATCGTATGGGAAAATATATTCAAGGTAGAATCCTTGTATCGTTAATTTTAGGAGTAGCCATTACCATCGGCTTAAAATTTATTGGTATTACCGAATTTGCTTTAGGCTTAGGAGTTATCGCAGGTTTTACGAACTTAATACCTTTTTTTGGTCCTGTTTTAGGCTCAATTCCAGCCTTAATTGTGGCGATCGCACAAAATAGCTGGACATTTTGGTGGGTACTCTTACTATTTGTCATCATTCAAAATGTAGAAACCTATGTTTTAGATCCCCTTTTAGTGGGTTCAAGTGTTAAAGTACAACCTTTATACCAATTATTAGCAGTGTTGGGCGGAGTGCAAGTATTAGGCATTATTGGAGCAATAATTGCTCCTCCTTGGGTAGCCGGGGCAGGTGTCGTCATCGATAATCTATATTTGAAATCCAAAGATTCTAACAGTTTCATGGAAATAGCTACCCTCGAAATTAATAACGATTCAATAAGTACTCAGGCAAAATAACCTGAGTGAATCATAAAATGATGAAGATAAGAGGGGGAATACAGGGAGATTTTGATCTTTTAAATTTTATCTTTATCAAAAAATATGGTTTTTCTACAGCAGGGCGTTTTCATTCTCGAAATTTGATTTAATTGAACACTATAATAGGCAAAAAATCTAGCTATTTTTTCTGATTAGAAAATCAATTATTATTAGAAACCATGATATTTTTCAGGAAAATTGAGTTAAATTTATTTAACGGTATCTATTAGACGTGTAATTTATTACACGTTGGGATAATGGTTTTGACTCATAACTGCCTAGCAGTCTGACAAACTAAACATCAATCGCCTAGCAAGATGATAAAGTTAACATAATTCGCCTAGCAAGATGATAAAGCTAACAGTTTTCGTTCAATAAATTGAACTCATAAACTTCGGAAAAAATACCAATTCATCTTTTAGAAGAAGAGAAAGTCGATGAATGGAATCAATAGAAATTTGAACATCAAGAAGAGAGGTGCGATTTTGTGGAGTGAAAGTTCGATCGACTTTTTGGGGTGGAGTTCGATTTTTATGGGGGAAGTTCGATCGAACCTCTAAGGGATTAAAAAAGTTAGAATAAAATAGTTATAAATTAGTAACAATTATTAATTATGAAAAGTGTAGAATATTTAACAGATATAAATGGAAATAAAAAAGCGGTAGTTATTCCCATCGAAATATGGGAAAAAATCATCCCGAATGAGAAAAATAATGATGATGACTTATCTGAATATTTAGAAAATTACTGTTTAAATCAAGCAATGGAAGAAGCGAAATTAACTCCTTTATTAGATGCAGAAAATGCTTTGAAATTCTTGGAGGAATAATGAGAGTTGAATATCGAAAATTATTTTTAAAAGATTTAAAAAAACTGAAAAATCAATCTATTTATGAGCAAATTATTGATTTGGTATTTAAACAAATTCCTTCGGCTAATTCTTTACAAGATTTATCTCAAGTTAAAGCGATGAAAGGTTATCCAAATCGTTATCGTATTCGTATTGGTAGTTATCGCTTAGGCATAGAAGAAAATCAAGACACCATTGAAATTGTGAGAGTTCTTCATCGTAAAGAATTTTATCGTTATTTTCCTTAATTTATAGAGTTCGATCGCACAGTGCCGCCTTTTGGCGATCGAACTGTAACAAGAACTTACAATATTAAGGAGAAAAATGTTAAAAGATATTATTGAAGTTAAACCATTAGAAAATTATCAACTTTACCTGAAATTTGAAGATAATAAAGAGGGAGTAATTGATATTAGTGAAATTATCAAATTTACTGGTATTTTTACCCCTTTAAAACAAATAGATTATTTTAAAACAGTTAAATTAAATCCCGAATGGGGAACAATTTATTGGGATAACGGGGCGGATTTAGCTCCAGATGTACTTTATTGTATTATCACAAAGCAAAATTTACCACAATTTTCAAGCAAAAAATTAATTATTAATCTTTCTAATTAAATTAAAATTAATAAGTGGAGGCGATTAAAATATCCGCATCTTGAATTATTTGCCCTTTTTTTGTCAAATCTGCGTGAATTTCAGAGGCTTTTTCAAAAATCGCTAAGTTATCTAAAAATAAAATAGGATAGTCTTGACAAAATATTTGAAATAATGCCAATTTTTTAGTAGCATTAGTTTTCAAAAGACCTCTTTTAATTTCGTAATAAGTTATCCCACTAATAAAAATGTCTATTTTAATCCGTTATTTTTTGTTCATTAACTTGACAATTTATCACTTGATTCATATTGATAACTCCTTTTTTTGACCTTAAATAAATTATAGATTAAAAAACTTTTAAAGGTTCGTAGTTACCTCTTTAGAGGTAAAATGATAGTTAAGAGTTTGAGACAACTTTTTATATCGAACTCAGGTGTCGAAGGGCGTATTCGTTGTACTTTGAAACAGCCCCGCCCTCTGAGGCTAATTTACGATCGAAATGTGTTTAATGCTTACCCGTTGGGAGTATAATGAAACAGAAAAACGATCGAACTAGAGAAGCCATAATGACAGGTTTAGCCTTATTAAGTGTATCCGATAAAACAGGCATTGTAGAATTAGCCAAAACATTAGTAGAAGAATTTAACTTTCAAATCATCAGTAGTGGTGGTACAGCAAAAACCTTACAATCTGCTGGTATTCCCGTTACTAAAGTAAGTGATTATACAGGATCACCCGAAATTTTAGGGGGGAGAGTCAAAACCCTACATCCTCGCATTCACGGCGGTATCTTAGCAAGATTAGAATTAGACTCTCATCAACAAGACTTACAAACTAACGAAATTCGCCCCTTTGACTTAGTAGCTGTCAATTTATACCCCTTTGAGAAAACCATCGCCCAAGATAATTGTACAGTAGAGGAAGCCATTGAGCAAATAGACATCGGTGGTCCTGCTATGGTGAGAGCGAGTGCGAAAAACTATGCTCACGTCACTATTTTGACGAATCCCGCCCGTTATGACGATTATTTGCAGGAATTAAGAGCGAATCAAGGTAAAACTACATTAGCATTTCGTCAAGCTCGATCGGCGGAAGCCTTCGCCATGACAGCCAGTTATGATCAAGCAATTTGTCGTTACTTTGCTCAAATTAACCCCGAATCTGCCGATTATTACGGTATCGGGGGGCAGAAAATTGCCACCCTTCGTTATGGTGAAAACCCTCATCAGAAAGCTAGTTGGTATCAAAACGGAAGCGAGGCTAAAGGTTGGACATCAGCGAATCAATTACAAGGCAAAGAATTAAGCTATAACAACTTAGTTGATTTAGAAGCCGCGCGGAGAATTGTCTGTGAATTTCCTAGTAATGAACCTGCTGTAGTAATTATTAAACATACTAATCCCTGCGGTGTAGCAGTGGGAGAAACTCTTTTCGAGGCGTATCAAAAGGCTTATAATGCTGATTCTGTATCAGCTTTTGGAGGGATTGTAGCATTAAATCAACCCCTTGATGCGCCCACAGCCCAAGCCATGAGTAAAATATTTTTAGAGTGTATTGTTGCTCCTGATATTACCGAAGAAGCTAAGGCAATTTTAGCTAAAAAATCTAACTTGAGAGTCTTACTTTTATCTGATTTAAACTCTGGTAGTCAGGATAACATTAAAGCCATTGCAGGGGGATTTTTAATTCAAGATAATGATACCTCGATCGAGCTTCCTGATACATGGCAAATTGTCACCGAAAAACAACCCACCGAAACCGAATTACAAGAATTATTATTTGCGTGGAAAATCGTTAAACACGTTAAATCTAATGCCATCGTGCTTACGAAAAATCGTACTACATTGGGGGTGGGAGCAGGACAAATGAACCGTGTAGGCTCGGTTAAAATTGCCCTTGAACAAGCAGGAGAGGAGGCTAGGGGTGCATTTTTAGCTAGTGACGCTTTCTTCCCCTTTGATGACTCCGTTAGAACATCCGCCGAAGCAGGTATTACAGCAATTATTCAACCCGGAGGCTCAATTCGTGACGAAGATTCCATCAAAGCCGCCAATGAATTAGGTTTAGTGATGGTATTTACTGGAGTACGTCATTTCTTGCATTAGGAATGGAAAGTGAACTACTCAACAAATACCTGAGTGAATCATACTTTTTTGATGAAACCTAAATTTTATCTCGAACTGAGGTAAAAATTTAGGCTAAATCGAGAAAATGATATTAATATTTGACTAAAAATTATCATAAATTTATTTTTTAGCTCTATTTAGGGTTTGCTGAATAACTCAGAAAGCTATTAAAATCAAGGATTTAGGCATAATATATTAAGAAAAAAGTGAGCAGTTTTACCTCAGTTCGATAAAAGAATTCTTGAGGTTAATAGGTTTCAGGTTGCAGGTTGCAGGTTTCAGGTGTAATTTTCAGAAGATTATATAATTCGATCAAAGAATTGAAGATAAAAAAATCAATTAGGATATATTTTTTGTCAATTCTTTAACCTAATACCTAATACCTGACACCTAACACCTCCCCTTCACCAAAAGACTATGAGGCAAACCCTATTTAGATTTTGTGGGACTTTTTTCAACATTCTTTTAAGAATTTTGCCACTTCAGGATATTTATTATATTCTGCTAAACTAATTGCCGTATATCCCCCATGATTTTGATGGTGAATGTTAATTCCTTCTACTTTAACCAACAATTTAACCGCATCTATATTTCCTTTATGGGAAGCCCACATTAAAGCTGTGCCTCCTCCATTATCTTCAAGGTTAACATCTGCTCCTGCTTTTAACAACTCAGCAATTAATGGTAAGTTATTTCGATCGCACATTTTCATTAAAACAGTTTTACCATCACCTAAAATAGTATTGGGATTTGCCCCAGCGTGAAGTAGATGAATCGCTATTTTTTGCCAACCATTGACAATAGCTAAACCAAGGGGAGTCTCGGTTTCATTATGAAAATTTACATCAGCATTATACTTTAACAATTCTACGACAATTTCCGTATAACCCTGCACACAAGCAATCAGTAAGGGAGAATCTCCATCTTGATTACGGATATTCGGATTTGCTCCTCTTTGTAGTATTTTTCGTACTATAAGTAAATGTCCTTCTAACACCGCTAAATGTAAAGCACTATCGCCATTTTTATCCCGATGGTTAACATTTGCCTTGGCTTCTAATAATCTTTCAATGATAGTTATATTACCATGGGCGGAAGCCATCATTAATGGTGTCATACCTTCATCATTACTATGATTAACATCGATCGATCGTGCTAATAAAAAATCCACCATCTCCATATTATCTTGATCGATCGCTATACTCAAAGCACCATCATCAAGAAAAACATCCGCACCATAATCAATTAATAAATTAACTACCTCAAAATGATTAGATTTAATCGCCAAATAGAGAGAATTATCACCATCCAAATCTTGATGATTAACCCTAGCATGATTATTTAACAACATTTTGACAATGGGAGTATATCCACGATAACTAGCAATCATCAGAGGGGAAGTTTCATCATCATTCGTCAAATTAACATCAGCACCATTATTAATTAATAATTGACACAAAGATTCATGATTTCCAGCACAAGCAAACATTAGAGGTGTCATTTGATGGGGAGAATTTTGAAAGTTAACATCAGCGTCAGCATCAATTAATAATTGAGCAATGTTCATATACCCTCTTTGTATAGCATAAATTAATCCTAGATTTCTTTCTTTATCACTGCACGGTTGAGATGATAATAATTCTTGTATTTTAAAAATATCTTTATGGGTGATGGCAGAATGTAAACTCATGGAAGAATTCATAATGTTATTCTCGACAACAAAGATTAACTTAATTATCAATAATGATCGATCGATTTGTCTTTTTTAGCTTAAATTTACACATTTGTCTAATCCTATCCTCATCAAAATACTTTTTCCGCACCGCTTACTTATAAGCTAAGGCACATTTAACTTACATTTTTTTCAGTAATAAAAAACCTTGAAACTTTTAACTTTTGCCCATTGGCTATTGTCTATTGCCTACCTTCATCAGTCAACTTAAATGCGTCCTAGCTTACCATTGTAGAATTGACTTAGCAAACAGAGCCAAATTTCTGTATGATAGTATAGGTTAGTTTAATATTAACTTATGAAGTCGAATTGCAAATAAATTAAATTAATATGGTTAAATTACGTTTAAAACGCTTAGGAAAAAAAAGAGAAGTTAGTTATCGTATTGTAGCAATGAATAGTCGAGATCGTCGAGATGGAAAAGCCTTAGAAGAATTAGGTTTTTATAACCCCAGAAGTGACGAAACAAGATTAAATGTACCTGCTATTGTTACTCGTTTACAACAAGGAGCTCAACCCACGGAAACCGTGCGCCGTATTTTGGTAAAAGCAAAAGTATTTGAACAAGTAAATGCTTAATAGTGAATTAAATACAAATAATAACGGATGTTCCCCTGATTATGATGGTTTAGTCCGTTTTTTGATTGAGCCTTTACTAGAATCTCCTGAATTGTTGAGTTTTGATTGTGAGCATATATCCAGTACTAAAAGAGTCTGGATTCGTCTGGCATTTGAAGAAAACGAAAAAGGCAAGATTTACGGTAGAGGCGGAAGAAATATTCAAGCCTTGAGGAATGTTTTACAAACTGCTGCTCAACTAGCAGGGGATAACCTTTTCTTGGAAATTTATGAAGATCAGGAAAAGACAAGAGAAAGACGATCGAGACCTCCTCTGCGTCAATCTCCCCCTCCTCGCCCAGCAGGAGATCATTTTACTCGCCGTCCGATCAAACGATCGAATATCGGCTAATCAAGAGGTATTAGGTATTAGGTATTAGGTATTAGGTTAAAGAATCAAACATTAAGGTTGTGATAATCTGTGCCACATAAAAATAGATTATCAGGTAAAAAAAATAACATCAAAAATCCTTAGTTTTTGAGTCAAAATTATTGCGGTGCTTAGTATAAACAAAAAGATGTTAATATTTTGTAACAAACAGTTATGATATTTTTCTCTTGTATTAACAATTATGTATTATATACCTGAACCGCCCATTGGTTTGTTATTTTTTGGTTTTTTTATTGGTGTTACCTGCGGATTAGCTTTTCAGGCTACCTTAAAGCAACAGGTGATGAAATGGAGCAAACAAGGACAACAGGGCATTAAAGCTGATCTATCAGAAATGTCTGTTTTAATCATCCCTTTTTGGGGTATCTGTGTCGGTATTTGCATTTTTCTAGCCGGGGGCTTAGAAATTTTTATTTATAGTAGATCAATCTCCTATGTATTTGCAGGTACTTTAACCCTGTTAACCGCAGGTTTAATTTGGACTCAATTAAAAAAATTGATTGCCCAATTGTTAGAAGGTGGCTCACAAGCCTTAGATTTAGATGCTTTTTATTAACGTAGGGGTTTATGGTATAAACCCTATATGGTATAAATCCTAAGTGATGGTATAAATCCTAAGTGGGAATCGCTTCTCCTGGTCTTAATTTAGCCCATTTTCCCATGTCCATCATAAAACTTTCACAACCCACAACATCCCATTCCATTTCGATATATTCTTGATGGGATCGGATGTTTACATTTATAGATGGTTCTATTGGCTCGAAGTCTGGTTGATCTGTAAGGTGTGGTTGTTCGTGTTGAGCTTCTACTGCATGATAAGTATTACATCGATCGACGTAGTTACAGTTAACACAAATACACATAATTTTCTTCTCCTGTTAACTCGTTATATCTGCTAATCTAGCTCAAATTTTAATCATTTGACCATTCTCAATTCTCAATTTCCAAATAATTTTCTTTTAATAGTTGCTTAGTACGAGTGTTCTAGGTTAAATTATAAGTAATGATAATTAATTCTTTTATAGGTGAATTATGGAAAATTTAACTCCTGCACAAAAACAGTTATATGAATGGTTGATTCAATATATTCAGACAAATAAACACTCTCCTTCCATTCGGGAGATGATGAAAGCCATGAATTTACGATCGCCTGCGCCCATTCAAAGTCGTTTAGAAAAAATGCGTAATAAAGGCTATATTGATTGGTCTGGTGGACAAGCGCGCACTCTCAAAATCTTAAAAAATTATGCTCAAGGATTGACTTTAGAAGGGAAAATCACTGCTGGAGGATTAGTTGAACCTTTCACCGATGAACAAGAAAAGTTAGATATGGGTTCGATGTTTAATCAATCTAACTGTTTTGCCCTCCAAGTCACAGGAGACAGTATGATTAATGATCATATCACTGAGGGGGATTATGTGATCCTGCGATCGATCGAAGAACAAGGAGAAGCCAAGGAAGGAGACATCGTAGCCGTAAGAGTAGAAGGTGAAGGCACAACCCTCAAAAGAATTTATTTTTCAGGGGATGAAGTGGTGTTAAAAGCGTCTAACCCTAATTATGAACCCATTACTGCACCTTTGGAGGAAGTGGAAATTCAAGGAGTTTTACAGGGGGTATGTCGTCTTTTTAATTAAGAATAGATGATGAGAAATTAAATTTTTTTCTCATTTTCTAGTACCCTAGGAACTAAAGATTGTGTGTGAGGAATAACCATGAAAGTTCTGTTTGTCAGTTTTTTACTTATTTTTGTGTTAGCTCAATTTGTCTTGTGGCTAAAACATTTCTTTATCCCTCTTCCCCTCTATATTTTCGGTGGTGCTTTATTGGCGATCGCATCGAATTATGAACAGGGGATGAGAGATTTATTACAAAAACTACCTAATAACCTTCTATCAGGAAAAAAATAAATGAGTGATAAATTACCACAAGTAGAAATTTATACCGATGGTTCTTGTTTAAATAATCCCGGTCCGGGAGGTTATGGAGTAGTATTGTTAGCAGGGGATAATCGTAAAGAATTATCAGGGGGTTATGTGAGAACTACCAATAACCGTATGGAAATTTTAGCGGTGATTAAAGGATTACAAGCCCTCAAAAAACCTTGTCGAGTTAATCTTTATACCGATTCTCAATACGTCGTCAACGCCATTAGTAAAGGTTGGGCGAAAAAATGGCAAAAAAATAATTGGCAACGCAATGCTAAAGAAAAAGCGAAAAACCCTGATTTATGGCAAATATTACTAGAATTATGTGAGCAACATCAAGTTAATTTTATCTGGGTTAGGGGACATTCTGGCAACAGGGAAAATGAAAGGTGCGATCGACTGGCTTTCAATGCTGCCCAAAGTTCGGACTTAGAAGAAGATAGTAACTATATTTAATTACTTAAGACATTAACCAATTTTCTAAAGATAAATCTTGAACCCTAGTTAAATCAGAATCATGGGAAACTAGGGTTAAATTATTAATAATAGCAGTGGAGGCGATTAAAATATCTGCATCCTGAATTATCTGCCCTCTTTTTGTCAAATCTGCGTGAATTTCAGAGGCTTTTTCAAAAATCGCCAAGCTATCTAAAAATAAAATGGGATAATCTTGACAAAATATTTGAAATAATGCCAATTTTTTAGTAGCATTGGTTTTTAAAAGACCTCTTTGAATTTCATAATAAGTTATCCCACTAATAGCAATAAATTGACCACTACGACGCATAGTTTCAATTTTTAAGTATAATTTTTGGTTTTGTTTTAAAAAATATGAAACAATATTTGTATCTAATAAATAACCCATTTAATTGCCTCTTTTAACTGCCTCATCAAATATTCTCATTTCTTCTGGAGTAAAATCACTTAGCATTCCAGAGACTAAATATAATGACAACAGGCTTTTGATTCTTTTTGCTAATTCATCTTCAGAAATTTCATTGAGATCGGGTACATTAATGGGGGTAAAATTTTCTTTCATTACTTTGATCATTTCCTGTCGATTTAAGTTTTCTTGATAAAGTACTTGACTATCAATTAATTTTTCCACAATTTCTGTTATTTTTTGTTCATTAACTTGACAATTTATCACTTGATTCATATTCATCGCTCCTTTTTTTTACCTTAAATAAATTATAGATTAAAAAACTTTTAAAGGTTTGTAGTTACCTCTAAAGAGGTAAAAATTAGAGATATTTTCGGGTTGAATAAGGTAATGAATGATTTTGGGTTGAATAGTATTCAACCCCTACAGAGAATTTTATGATAAGTTTTATTTTCATTTAAAAATGATATTGACATTTTATAAAGTAAGTGTTATCTTAAAGTTATGGACTTAGAAACTTTAGAAAACAATCATCAAGAATGGTTACTCGATGATTTTGTGGAGGTAGCTAATCAGTTATTACCTTTATATCTTCCCCAGATAAAGGGTAATAGCAAAGTGACAGAAGAAATTAACCCTCGTTTAGTACGATCGTACACCAGTCAAAGGTTGATGGATGAGCCTATTCGTCAAAATCGTTATGCTTTTTATACCTATCGTCATCTTTTACAGTTATTGTTAGTCAAGCGTTTGTTAAGCGATGGTATCGGCACAACGGCGATTAATGATTTATTAACCTCGAAAACTAATCAGGAGTTAAAAAATTTATTAGTGGGAGGTATTCAGATTAATATTACAACAGCCCATCCGATTTTAACAGAAACCCACAATTCTAGTAATTCAGCTTTGGATTTTCTCGCCAATTTAAAGGGGAAAAGAAGTCAATCAACTATGGGAGGTAACGTCAAACAAGAGAATCAAATCCCGTCGATCGAGAACAAAGATACCATGTCTGCATTAGGTGAGATTTATAATCATCAAAACTTATTAGACAGGCAAGAAAGTTGGACTCGTATCAGGATTTTAGACGGTTTAGAGTTACATATTCGGGATGATTTCGTTTATCCCAATAGTATCAAAGAGAAAGAGTCTTTAATAAAACTTTTCAGCAATATTTTAACTAAATTCTTCAAAAAGAGGTAATTATGACCAATATTAAGCCCCAAGTGCAATTTATCTGTTTAAGAGATGCTATTGCTTCTGATAGCATAACTAATCTTGATGTGATTGTGAGAATTACTGTGCCTGAAATCCAGACTAATCGACAACGCCCTCCTCTTAATTTAGGGTTAGTAATTGATCGATCGGGTTCGATGCAAGGTGATAAAATTAAGTATGCTCGTCAAGCAGCTATCTATGCAGTACAACAATTAAAAGAATCTGACAGGATTAGTGTAACTATCTATGATGATGAGGTAGAAGTGATTATTCCCTCTCAACGGGCAACTCAGAAACAGGATATGATCGATCGAATTCAAAACATTTATTGTGGAGGTTGCACGGCGTTGTATGATGGTTGGTTAGAAGGGGCGACTCAGGTGAGTAAATATCTGCAACTTGAACATTTAAACCGTGTTATCTTGTTATCCGATGGCTTGGCGAATGAGGGAGAGACGAATCCTGATGTGATTGGGAATGATGTTAATGGCTTGAGTAAACGGGGAGTTAGCACTACGACAATGGGCATCGGGGATGATTTTAATGAGGATTTGATGCAGGGAATCGCCCTTTCTGGCGATGGTAACTATTACTTTATCCAAAATCCAGATCAGTTACCAAATATCTTCAATGCTGAGTTACAGGGGATTATGGCAACCATTGGGCAAAAAGTCAGTTTAGGGATTAATCCTTTTTCTCCTGTGGAATTGGTGGATGTGTTTAACGATTTGGAAAAAACGGAATACGGGCGTTATAAATTACCGAATCTTATTGCAGGAAATCAATTTGATATGGTATTGCGATTAAAAATTCCTCCTATGACGGAATCAGCACCTCTGGTTAAATTCCGATTAGCTTATGATGACAATGAAACCCAGTCGAGAAAGGTATCTCATCATCAATTACAGTTACCTGTGGTTAACTCCGCCCAGTTGAATAGTTATCCTTTTAATGAGGAGGTAAAGGCAAAAGTAGCTCAGTTAATGGCTTCACGGGCAAAAGAGGAGGCTGTAAGAAACCTTGATAGAGGAGATATACAGGGTACAAGAGAGCGTTTACAGGAGGCAAAAGAAGAAATGATGGCTTCTGGGGTGTGTTTTAATATGATTGAGCCAGAAATAGCGGAAATGGACAATTTATTGGAGGATTTGGAAAAGGGAGAGGGTAAATCTATGCGGAAAAAAGCTCAATTTCAGAATTATAGCAAACGCCGTAGTCGTCAATAAAAGGTTCATAAAGTTCGATCGAGCAGTGTGCCTTTCGCATCGTAGGGGCTTAATAATATTAACCCCTTGCTATTTTAAAACATGGGACATGACAAAAGTGCAACGATTATGACATATTACCGCTTTTCTGAAGGTTGATGTGCGATCATGCTTTTAACTTCACTTTTAAGGAATAAGTAAATTTTTAAAATTTATTCCATATTACTGCATAATTTGAACTTTTGACACTGATAGATAAATAAGAGGAAAAATTATTCTTCTATTTATTCCATGAGAATATTTTTTGAAGTTGTTATAAGAAAAATTAAATTAAAATATGAATAAAATGAGCATTATAGGGAAAAAATTATGTTAAACGAAACTATTTATCAAGAAATTGATCGCATCTCTCAAGAAAAAGGAATCGAAAGTTCTCTTTTAAAAGAGTTTGCTAACTTTGTTATTCTCAATCAAAAAACAAAAAGTAAAAATATAACTAAAACAAAAAGGAAAAAACCCTTATCTATGGCAGTGATAAAACAAGCTGTTTTAGATTATTTTCGAGTAAAAGATACCAAAGATTTACGCAAATCCTCTGAGTTTAAATTATCCACAGAAAGCATGAATTTAAACTTTCGTCAAAAGGAATCATGGGAAACTCTCTATCGGGAATTTGTCGATATTTTGCCTGAAGAAAAAGGAGAAGAAGGAGTTAACTGTATTAATGGTATTAATATTTTCAAGTATTTTCGCCCTTGGCTAGTATTTGGGCTTAATCCTAAAACTGCAACGGAAAAAGATATTAAATCCGCTTATAGAGAATTATCGAAAAAATATCATCCGGATAACTTAGAAACAGGAAATGGCGAAATTTTTGATCGCATCAATATTATGTATCAGTCAATTTTACCTAAAACATTTCAGATTTAATCATGGCAAAAGAAAAAAATTTATTTACTATTTCTGAAGAAGAATTAACTACCGCTTTAGAAATATCATTAGAGCGTTTAGACAAAATAATCGATTTTTTTGATTCTGATCCAGATGATGAATGGGATTTACAAGAAAATCAAGATTATATTTTCCTCAACAAAAATAAAAAAATTAGGAAATATTCAACTAACGGTGCGTTAAAAATTGCTACCTATTTAGACACCCATGAAAAACGAGGAATTATTGCACAAATAAAGGAATTTATTACAGGACATCGGAAAAAAATACGCAATGCTTTAGCAAAAAAAGTTATTTTAGAAGAATTAACTGAGGATGAAAAAATTATACAAGTAAATGGTCGTTCAATGATTCCAAAACAAAGTTTAAGGAGAATATTAACAACCAGTGGGGCAAGATTAAATCAAGCCATAGAAGATTTAAGAAAATCAGAGAAACCTTTAGAAGCAAATGTAGATTTTGCAGAAAGAGAATTACCGAAAAAAAACATCCAAAAAAGAAAAAATAAGCAAGATAATATCAATGAAAATCCTGTTTTTGAATTATGGTTTTCTGGAAAAGGTTCGGTAAGAATTGCAAGAGAATTAGGAGAAAATTTAAAGGATAAATCTCGTCAAAAAATGTGCATGGCAGTTAGCCAACAAATTGAACCTGTTTTACAGGAAAAAGAGCGGAAAAAATTAAGATTTAATAAAGATATTGAAAGTGCGAAACATAAGGCTAAAACAAGGGATAAAAATACTTGTCAAATTACTTTAGTTCATAAAAATAGTAAAAAAATAAATGCGATCGCAGCTCATCATTTGTATAGTGTAAATAAACATCCCCATTTAGCAACTTCTATTGATAACTTGATTACCATTGATGAAAAAATACATCAAGAATTTCATTTAACTTGGATGGGAGGTTATGATGTAGAGTGTACAGTTCAAAATTTCATTGATTTTATTACAGAACGTTATCCCGAACAGGCAACAGAAGAATTACTTGATCGTCTTTTCCACATTCAAAAAACCTTAAAAATTTAAGAAAAAATAATATTCGATCGAGTTTTTTGGGGGGGAAGTTCGATCGAGTTTTTTGGGGGGGGAAGTTCGCACTGCGTAGCAGATCTCTTCGGGATCGAATTGCTAAACTAAAATTGTATTAATAGTTGTGTGTCACTTATGGAAAAATTGCTCATCAATAATAATCAAGAAGATTTAATCGAATTAATCAAATCAGTCAACGAAGAAAATAAAATCTATGAATTAGAAGGGGTTAATGCTTCTGCGGTGTTAATCTCTCAAAAAGATTATGAAAGTTTACAAGAAACGATCGAGCTATTATCAATTTCAGGACTAAGAGAAAGTTTACAACGTTCCCTTGAACAAATATCAAATAATGAAACTTACTCTTTAGATGATGTATTGGGAGATATTGATTGATGGTTTATCAAATAAGATTTACCAAAGAAGCCAAAAAAGATGTAGCTCAACTTACCCAAAAACAGAAAGAAAAACTCAAAAAAATTATTCAAGAAATAATAAGTATTAGTCCTTATGGTGGTAAAAAACTGCTCGGAGATTTGAGTGGATTCTACTCTATCCGTTTAAGTTATAAAGACAGAATTCTTTATACTATTGATGAGCCTCAAAAACTAATATATATTCATCGTGCAAAAACTCATTATGGAGATTAATTCTAGTCAATAACAATTTAAAAGTTCGATTTTGTGGTGAGAAGTTCGATTTCTGTGGGGGGAAGTTCGATCGAGTTTTTTGGGGGGGAAGTTCGATAAAAACATAAAAACAATTATTAACGATTCAAATAAATTGTTAAAAATATATGATAATTAAACCAATTTTATCTCAATTATATGATTATTTAAAATCAACTTATCACAATAATTTAAAACAGGTAATACTATTTGGTTCAGAAGCCAGAGGAGATGCCATCTTAGAATCGGATATTGATATTTTAATAGTCTTAGAGACACCATTTAATTATTATCAAGAAGTACAGAAAATAGGTGAATTTATTAGTAATCTCTGTTTAGAGTACGATCGTTTAATTAGCTGTTGTTTTACGACTGAAGAACAATTAAAAAATGAAAATAATGCTTTTTATCGAAATATAAAAAAAGAGGGTATTAAACTATGAATAATACTCAACACAAATTTTTAGAGAAAGCAAGAAAAAGTTTAGAAGTAGCCAAACAAATTAATGAGAATGGCTATCCTGAATTTGCCGTTTCTAGGGCTTATTATACTATGTTTTATATAGCTTCAGCTTTTTTAGAAGGCGACAATCTCACCTATGGCAAACATTCAGCAATTATCGGAGCATTTGGAAAGTATTTTGCAAAATAAAGTTCCAAAAATATATCATCGTTGGTTAATTGAAGCGGAAAAAATGAGAAAAGGAGGAGACTATAATTTAGAGATTAATATTAGTTATGAGGATGTTAATAACATTATCGCTCAAGCTGAAGAAATGCTTAATTTTGCGACAGAAAACTTGTAATTTAATATTTACTAATTGCATTTTGTGGGGATGTGCAATCGACTTTTTTGTAGGGGAGTTCGATTTTTATAGTGGGAGGTTCGTGAAAGTTCGATCGACTTTTTGGGGTGGAGTTCGATCGACTTTTTGGGGTGGAGTTCGATCGCCCTGAAGCACTTCGTGACGTACGTTTATAAAAAATGCTATAATATGTCAAAAATGACATACTGTTTCAATGAATGAAAATGAAAGTAAACCCCTTATATGGTTCAAAGGAGAAGTCAAAACCCCACCTTTTTCGAGCAAAGCAAGACTAGAGGTAGGATTTTTATTAAGAAAATTACAGGGAGGTGAACCCCTCTCAATGCCCATTTCTCGCCCAATGCCCACCATTGGTTCAAATTGTCATGAATTACGCATTAATGACGAGAAAAAAACTTGGCGAATTATTTATTTTATTGATGATGAAGCTATTGTTATTTTAGATATTTTTGATAAAACAACCAATAAAACCCCTAAAAAAGTTATAGAAATTTGTCAAAAAAGATTAAGACAGTATCAATATATTTAATCAGGAGCTATATAGATGAATAAAACTAAAATTGAAAGACTAAAAGCCCAAGGATGGGAAATAGGAAATACCTCCGATTTTCTAAGTTTAAGTCGAGAAGAAATGGCATTTATTGATTTAAAAATAGCTTTAAGTAAACGATTAAAGGAATTAAGATTATCTCAAAATATTTCTCAGGAATCCTTAGCAAAAAAAATCAAATCTTCTCAATCAAGAATAGCTAAAATGGAGGCTTGTGATAATTCCGTTTCTATTGATTTAATTCTCAAAACTATTTTTTCTTTAGGAGGGACTAATAAAGATATTATGGAGACAATACAATCATTAAGTAATTAATAATTTATGGGAGTTCGATCGCGCAGCGCCGCCCTTGGCGATCGAACCTCTAGGCGATAAAAAAAGTTATGATAAAATGGTCATAAAGTGGTCACAATTATCAATTATGAAAAGTATCGGTGTCAGACAATTTCGAGATAAAGCATCCCATTATATTGGTAGTAATGAGATTCTAGCCATTAAAAAGCATCAAAAAGTAGTCGGGTTTTATATTCCCATTCAAGAATCCACAGAAGTTGAAATTCAAGAAGCATTAAATAAATTATCTGTAACGGTTAACACTGCTTTAGCGGAAAGTGGATTATCAGAAGATGAATTAAGCAAAGCCTTTGATTTATCAAAAAAAGAGGACTAGAATGCGTTTAGTAATCGATGCGAATACTTTAGTAGCTGAGTTGATTCGTCAACGAGGAAGAGAGTTAATTCTTCATCTAGAAAAAAGAACTGATTTACTGATTTCTACTTTAGCTAACTATATTCAAGGATTAGGAGGAAATCTTAAATTAGTAGCGGAGTTTCCAGAGAATAAAACTATTGTCATCAAAGGATTTGCAGATTTAAGTCAAAATTCCTGAAGAATAATATTTATGAGGTGGTGCGATGTTGTAGGGGAGTTCGATCGCACTCTATAAACTAAATAAAATTTGTAAATTAAATAAATATGAAAATAATCCGTACAATTAAAACAGTAGAAAATGGTCAAGTTTTACTCAACTTACCATCAGAATTTTCTGGACAACAAGTAGAAATTATTATTTTAACAAAAGAGTATTCTTCTATTAAAAAAAACAGTTTAAAAGGAGCATAAAAAAACTATGCTAACCCTGAATTAATGACATTAGAATCAAAGGCTTGGGAAAATTTTACGGAGGAAAAATATGGCGATTGCTG
Source organism: Geminocystis herdmanii PCC 6308 (assembly GCF_000332235.1). Taxonomy (NCBI): domain Bacteria; kingdom Bacillati; phylum Cyanobacteriota; class Cyanophyceae; order Chroococcales; family Geminocystaceae; genus Geminocystis; species Geminocystis herdmanii. Next base: position 3,008,272 of record NZ_CM001775.1, read on the forward strand.
ATGCTAATATAATTCTTCGTTATCTTCTCAATGATCATGAAGAATTGTCAACTAAAGCAGAAAAAATACTAGAAAATAATCGAATAATATTACTTCTTCCTGTTGCCTGTGAAGTGGTATTTGTTTTGCAAAAAGTTTATGAAGTAGAGAGATAAAATTCAAGAAGTCTTGCAGAAATTCGTTGAGGAGGAATTAGTTTTTCTGGAGAAACCTGAATTATTAATCAAGGCTTTGGATTGTTATAGCGAAACAAGATTAGATTTTGTGGATTGTCTTCTATGGGCTTATTGTAAGATTGATTAGGAAAAAGTTTTTACCTTTGATCAAAAACTTAATAAGTATATTCAAAGAGATATTTGATCAGAATCTAAGTAATATGACGATCGACTTTTGGGGGTAGAGTTCGATCGAATTGCTAAACTAAAATAGTATTAATAATAGAGTCTTGAACAAATATCGAATCAGGAAACTTACTCTTTAGATGATGTCTTAGGTGATAACGAGAGTCTTCTTTCTTTGCAGATTAAGATAAATAAAGTTCGATCGAGTGGTAAACCATTATAGAATAGAAATTGGTTTTAAAATATGGATTTATCAATGATACAACAGGGCGAATTATTTACTCTCGACATCGAAGACGTTAGCAGTGAAGGCAATGGTATCGGGAAAGTTAATCAACAAGTGGTATTTGTGCCGAATACCGTCACGGGCGATCGAATTTCGAGTCGTATTATTAGGGTAAAGAAAAAACACGCAGAAGGAAAAATAGAGACAATACTAGAAAATTCTCAGTATCGTATTCGTCCTCGCTGTATTGTTGCTGATAAGTGCGGAGGTTGTCAATGGCAACACATCGATTATGAATATCAACTCAAAGTCAAACAAAATCAAGTCAAAGAAACCTTAACCCGTATCGGAGGCTTTACAGACTTTACCCTAGAAAAAATATTTTCTGATGATGATTTAGGTTATCGTAACAAAGTTAATTATCCTTTAGGAGTATCAGAAACAGGCACAATTAAAGCAGGATACTATCAGCAAAATAGTCATCAGATTGTTAATATTAACCAGTGTCCCATACAAGACGATCGACTTAATCCCCTGCTCAAAGAAATTAAAGAAGATTTACAAAAGTTACAAATCCCCGTTTATGATGAAAAAACCAAAAAAGGTGCATTGCGACATCTTTGTTTTCGCATCGGTAAAAACACGGGGGAAATTTTATTAACCCTCGTAAGTGCGCAAGTTAGTAACGAAGTTATCGAAAAACAAGCTCAAAAATGGTTACAACGTTATCCTAATTTAGTGGGAGTCTGCTTAAACCATAACCCCAAATCCACTAACGTTATTTTTGGTAAAGATACGGATTTGTTAGCAGGAAGACTTTATCTTAACGAAATTTTTGCAGGTTTAACCTTTCATTTGCGCCCCGAAACCTTCTTTCAAGTTAATACCACCGTGGCAGAAGCCTTATTTAATCAGGTTTTAGAACAATTAAACCCACAAGGGCATGAAACAGTAATCGATCTTTATTGTGGAATTGGTACATTTACACTACCGATCGCCCGAAAGGTGAAACAAGTCATCGGTATTGAATCTCATAACATTTCGATCGAACAAGCAAACCGTAACGCAGAAGTCAACGAGATTAAGAATGCTAAATTTATTTTAGGACAAACGGAGGTAATTTTACCAGAAATGGACGACAACCCCGATATAGTTATTCTCGATCCTCCCCGTAAAGGTTGTCAACCCCAAGTCATCGAAACATTACTAACCTTAAAACCAGAGAAAATAGTTTATATCAGTTGTCATCCCGCCACCCTCGCAAGGGATTTAAAAATGCTGTGTGAAAACGGTGATTATCTACTAACTTTTGTACAACCTGCGGACTTTTTCCCCCAAACTCCCCATGTAGAAACCGCCGTGATTCTGCAAAGAAGAAAAGAATAGGGGATTAGGGAATTAGGGAATTAGGCAGAAATTTTCTTAATTCCTTATTTAATTTTGATTTTCTCCAAACAAATGATCTAATATTCTATTATTTTCTGTTTGCAATCCTTTGATTTCCGATTGCATAGCTTTAATGTTTTATTGCATTGCCCTCATAATTCCTACGCTTTCCACAAACATATCACTTAAAGAAGCTATCTGTGTTGTAAGTTGACTAACTTGCTGTCTAACTTCTTTAATTTCTGTCTGATTAGCTACGGTTGTTTTGGCACAAGTTTCTAGTAATATTTCAATTCGTTTAAGTCTTTCTTCTGACATAATATTGAATTAAGTTAATAATTTATAGTATTCTTCTGAAATATGAGCAATCTAAGTTCTTACTTATCTCTACATCTTAACATCCCAATCCCCTAATTCCTAACTTCTAAAATCTATTTGTTGTTCGCCATAAATAAGATTAAATCAATCATACGATTAGAATAACCCCATTCGTTATCGTACCAAGAAATTACCTTAAAAAAGTTAGAGTTTAACTCCATACCAGCATCAGCATCAAATATACTCGATCGAGGGTCAGTAATAAAATCCGAAGACACCACCGCTTCTTCTGTATAGCCTAAAATTCCCTTCAACTCCCCTTCCGATGCTTCTTTCATCGCTTCACAAATAGCTTTATAAGTAGTAGCCTTTTCCGTTTTAAAGGTTAAATCCACTGCCGAAACATCGGGAGTTGGCACTCTAAACGCCATCCCCGTTAACTTTCCTTTGAGTTGAGGTAACACTAATGCTACGGCTTTTGCCGCCCCTGTGGAAGCAGGAATAATATTTTGTGTTGCACTACGTCCTCCCCTAAGGTCTTTTTTACTAGGTCCATCAACCGTAGGCTGTGTCGCAGTCATAGCATGGATTGTCGTCATTAACCCTTCCACTAAACCAAAATTATCATCGATTACTTTTGCGATCGGAGCTAAACAATTAGTAGTACAACTAGCATTAGAAACCACATGATCTGTTTCTGGGTTGTAAGTGGTATGATTTACTCCCATAAGTAAAGTGGGAACTTTAGCAGGTTCTTTTGTAGGGGCTGAGATCACAACTTTTTTCGCCCCAGCTTTTAAATGTTTTCCAGCACCTTCTAAGTCGGTAAATAATCCCGTTGCTTCTACTACATAGTCAGCACCTAAATCTCCCCAAGGCAATTCTTCAGGATTGCGCACAGAAACACAGGGAATGAGTTTACCGTTAACAATGATACCTTCTTCGGTGCTTTCTACTGTACCTTTGAATTTCCCGTGGGTAGAGTCGTATTTGAGGAGATAGGCAATATTTTCTGGTGGCACTAAATCATTGATTCCCACAAATTCGATGTCGGGATTCTCTAAACCAGCACGAAAAACCAGTCTGCCGATTCTACCGAAACCGTTAATCCCAATTTTGATTTTAGACATAAAAAACTGTTAAATTTTGAGGACAAGTTAGCTAATAAATTTAGCTTTTGCTCTCATTGTACCTATACTTTTTTTAATGGTTCAAATTTTAAGAAAATATTAATATAGCAGTCTTAAATCATTTGTAAGAAGTTTAAATTAAATTCCCCCCTTTATTTAAGGGGGGTTAGGGGGGATCATATTCTTATGACTGATTGCTATATTATAGCAGTCAGTTATGAGTTGTGAAAATTATCTTATCATCAAAGGCAAGAGGCAAAAGGCAAAAGGCAAGATTAGTCGTATCTTCGATATTTTTTCTAATAATTTATTTCTCACAAATGATTCCTGATTGCTATACTAGAGTTTTTGTTGGGTTACGCTCTCGCTAACCCAACCTACAAATTGATTATAAGTAATTTTAGAATTTGATGATTCAAATTTTATTGTTAATCAATTTCTACTATTTTTAAAAGGTGTTTATCTTTAATAATTGGAGCATTTTGTTCATGGGAATAATTACGATATTGTACCCTTAAATCTTGGAGATCGATCGACATTGTTGTTTTTAATTTTGGTTCTTTTTTCGTCTCAAAATCAGGAACATATAAATAACTAATACGGGGAATATTAAAGTAAAATCTGATTAAATTCCCTTCTTCCATACGTCCGATCGTACGACTGGCACAACCTTCATATAATCTTAGTAAAGTGGGCAAAGAATCTAACATATCAAGATGTACTAAATAACTTTTTTCAAACACTTTTCCTACTTTTAACTCTTGACAAATTTGCTTCATTATGTTAAGGTTTCTCAGGGTAATTAACATTTCATCCGCTAAAAAACAAGCAGCTTGATAGTTACCAAATAACTCTTTTATATCTGCTTTTAACACAGGAGATAATTGACGAATTGTTGGTCGTGTCGTAAAGTGACTTAGGGCTAAATATAATAATATATCTTGTCTGCGTCGATCGGCAATAGCATCCCATTCTGACTCATTTGTTACCTGTAAAATCACTTTAAAAGCCTGTCTAAATGTTCTAAATTCTGCTTTAATTTGGCTTTCTTGAATTAACTCATTTTTTTGAGGTAGTCTTCCTCTTTCTGTATAAAAATTCATCAAAGGAGTTAATAATTCTTGGTAATCAGCAAACTTTTTAAGGGGTTGTAAAACTCTAGGAGTCCTCACCCTAGAATGAAAACGGGATGCTCGAAAATTGTTCGCTTTTTCCTTGTCTCGAAACACAAAATAAATTCCTAAACCAGCGGGGATAGCTTCCTCATTTAAGACATTTTCAATATATATTTTTAACTCCTCTTGATCATAATATTTTTGAAAAGTATTTCTTTCGGTAACGATACCATCACCATATACCATAAATCCTTTTTGTCGATCGTCAATTAAAACCTGTGCCGCCACGATTAAAACTTCTTGAGTTAATGCCCATGCTTTTAATAATGCTTCTCGTCTTTCCGTCACATTTTCAATAACATTAATGATATAACCTAAGTTAACAATATCTGCTTTTTTTAAAGGGTTATTCGGTTGATAAAATAAATCCCAACCATCACTTTGATAACCTTTTTCTGCCATTATTTGTACATCTAAACCACGCCCACATCCATAATCAAAAAATGTAGTTTGCTCAGAAAATAACTCTGCTTCTAAGGCTAAATTAACAGGGCGAGAAAGTCTATTACGATGAATTGCGGCTTTGTGTCGATCGATTTTAATAAATTCTTGAGGGTTATTGTGTAAATCACAAACTAAATTATGATCAATAAAAGTCAGAGAATGATCATTTAATAACTGTTGCCATTCTTTTTGAGTACCGATATAACGAGCATTATCTAATAAACCTAACTTTTCCTCAATAAAAGTTAAATGTTTAAACTTATCATAAAGAAGATAATTAGTATTAATAAAAGTTTCTTTGCGATGAAGAATAGGGGGATTATTTGAGTTACTATAGTCGATAATTTTAGCGCTTTTTTCAATCAGATTTGCAATAATACTTTTTTTGAGGGGTGGATGAGGATTAGAGTCAAAATCAGGATAAAACAGATAAGATATTTTCGGCTCTTCTAGGTTAAATTTTACTAAATCAAAATCAGAGTTATTTATTAATTCTCTAGCACTTTTTTCATATTCTTGAAGAATATTATCTAAAAAAATTAGGGCGGAAATATGCACATAAAGATTATTAGGAAGATGCTTTCCTATTTTACTTTCCTTGGCTATACCACATATTTCTATAAAATTATTAACCATAAAATTGACTTGGTAATTATCATTTTTGTGCTACATTTTACATTGATTAATTAAGAAAATTTTCTCTCTTTGATCCTACCATCCATTTACTAAATTTAATAAAGGTTAGAAAGTATTTTCATCCCCTCTTCCCACCTCAGTTCGACATAAAGAAAATGATGAAAACTAGACAGGTGGACAAGTGGACAAGTGGACAGGTAGAAAAATTCCCAATATTTGTGGGTTTTAAAAATAATTTTATTGACTCAAAAAAAACACAATCCTCCTGTCTGCCTGTCTGCCTGTCTTCCAAGTCAGCCCTCACCTATTTTTATATCGAACTCAGGTAACACCCTAATCGATAAATACTTTTTCAGCAAACCCTAATTATTAATTGATTCATCAATTTTCAGGTAAGATGACTATTGAGAGTTATCAAATTGATTAAATTATGGATTTTTCTAGTCAAATTGCTAGTCAATTGAACGCTACGGCTATCCTTCCTGAAGGAATCGTGATCGTTACATTATTATTAGTATTAATAGTCGATTTAATTTTTGGGCGTAAGTCTGTTGTATTTGTGCCTTATTTGGCTATTGTCGGACTCCTCGCTTCGGTGGTGGCTTTAGTCTATGGTTGGGATAATCCTGATCCTACTTCTTTTCTCGGCTCTTTTACCGCCGATAATTTAAGTATCGTTTTTCGTGGCATCGTGGCACTATCCACCACTATCACTATTCTACTGTCGATCGCCTATATTGAAAATACAGGCACTTCCCTAGCGGAATTTATCGGCATCATGTTAACCGCTACTTTGGGAGGAATGTTTCTCTGTGGTGCATCAGAATTAGTGATGATTTTCGTCTCTTTAGAGATGCTTAGTATTTCATCCTACCTGATGACAGGATACATGAAACGGGACCCTCGATCGAACGAAGCGGCTTTGAAATATTTGTTAATTGGTGCAGCCAGTTCCGCTATTTTCCTCTATGGTTCATCCTTACTATACGGATTATCAGGAGGCATGACTAATATTAATACCATCACCGCTACTTTACAAGCAGGAGTTGGTTTAGAATCCCTTGGTTTAGCCATCGCCTTAGTGTTTATGGTGGCAGGTATCGCCTTTAAAATTTCTGCTGTACCCTTTCACCAATGGACTCCCGACGTTTATGAAGGCTCACCCACTCCCGTTGTCGCTTTCTTGTCTGTGGGTTCAAAAGCCGCAGGTTTTGCCATCGCCATTAGATTATTAGTCACCGCCTTTGCCCCTGTCACCGAACAATGGCACTTTATCTTTACCGCCTTAGCTATTCTGAGTATGGTATTAGGTAACGTGGTAGCCTTAGCCCAAACTAGCATGAAAAGAATGTTAGCTTATTCTTCCATTGGTCAAGCAGGTTTTGTGATGATTGGTTTAGTGGCAGGTACTCAAGCAGGTTACGCTAGTATGATATTCTACTTGTTCATTTACCTATTCATGAACTTAGGTGCATTTGCTTGTATTATTCTTTTCTCCTTGAAAACTGGCACGGATAAAATTAGCGATTATGCTGGACTTTATCAAAAAGACCCCCTATTAACCCTCGGATTAAGTCTCTGTTTGCTCTCTTTGGGCGGTATTCCCCCTTTAGCTGGATTTTTTGGCAAAATTTACATTTTCTGGGCAGGTTGGCAAGCTGGGCTTTATAGCCTTGTTTTAGTGGCTTTAGTAACTAGCGTTATCTCCATTTACTATTACATTCGAGTAGTCAAAATGATGGTTGTCAAAGAACCTCACGAAATGTCAGAAGTAGTGAAAAAATATCCTCCCAGCCGTTGGAATTTACGGGGAATGCGCCCGATTCAGGTGGCTTTGGTGTTTTTAATCATTGCGACTTCTTTACTAGGTATTCTATCTAATCCTGTGGTTACGATCGCCAACAAATCTGTTAGTAGTAGCTTGGTATTGAAAGCATCTTTAGAAGCAGGTATTAATAACATTTCTGCTCAAAATGTGGTTAACTCTGTATTGTAAATTTTGAGACATAAAAAAGGGCGAGAAAAACTCGCCCCTTCAAATTAATTTACTATTATCTTCTGTCTTCTACCTTCATGGCTTACCTCATTGCCAATAATTGTTGAGATTCTTTTCTTAACATCTCCAATAAATAATCATTCTGAGTCGCCTCCGCAATTAGCATTCTTCTCTCTAAATTGCGTCTAAGGTTTTCTAAATGTACTTCTTCTAATTTTTGATGACTTATCGCCGAAGGAATAGTGGAGTGAGGTGCGATCGCACAGTGCTGTTTCACGATCGAACTTGTTTCTTGAGGATAAAATAGAGGAGTAGCATTAGGACAAGTACTATAACTTACACCACGATAACTCAAGCCTAATTTTGGACGTAATTGGGGAATATGTCGAGGTAGTTTTCCATAAACATTACAGCCTCTATACTTCCCAATAATATCACCCTCTTTCATTTCCAATAAAGAAGTTTCTGATTTATATTGATTGCCACGATATTTCATTTTCATATTATTTACTCCCGATATTTTAAAATTTTTATATTATATAATGAATTAATTAGTATTTGAATTTAAAAGGACATAATTTTTTATCTTCTGTATCTATTTTTACATTTTTTTATATTAAAGTAAAGTTATTGTAAGAAAAACTTAATATTTAAGTAGGGTTTGCCTCATAGTATTTTGCTGAGGGTAGGGAAAAGGGAAGAGGGAAAAGGAAAAAGGGAATAACTAACAAAAATCAAGGTTTTAAGGTTTTGCACAGACATATTATTATAAAAGTATTTTATTATAAATAATATAAAAAATGCTCATTTGTTGACTAAAAATACTCAAAGTTGTGCACTTTTTGGTTAATGTAGTGTGTCTAAACCATTGATTTTAATAGTTTTCTGATTTATTCAGCAAACCCTAGATAACGATCGAAATACAAGTTAAAATTAAGGCTTCACTCCATTCGACTGTAGCTCCGTAGGTGTCTCCCGTATGTCCTTTTAGTTGGCGATAAAACCACCATCCCACTAATAATGATGAAATTATCCCCGTTAACGTTTCTATTATGATCAGTTGAAGGGAACTTTTTAACCAAAAATATTCAATTAACAGTAAAGGAATAATAAATAAGGAAGTAAAGATTATATCAAAAGGTAAATTTAAACTCTTTTTTAAAAATGCACCCTTTCCCTCTACTTTAAGATAAGGATAAAGCACGATCGACATAAATTGTCCCCATCTAGCCCAACTAGCACAAAAAACCAGATAAAACCCAAGATTTTCAGTTATTGCCATCACACTTGCCACTTTTAACAAAATCACAATAATTCCAGCCATTACCCCATAAGCGCCCGTGTGACTATCAGTCATTACCGTTAAGCGTTTCTCAGGATTTGTTACCGCCAAGCCGTCAGCAGTATCCATCACCCCGTCTAAATGCAATCCCCCCGTTATATATATCCATAATGCCACGATTAAAACTCCTTGCAACAAAGGAGAAAAACCCAAGATATTTAAAACATAAGCTATTAAGCCTAATATACTTCCTAACAAACAACCCACCCAAGGCAACCACACCGCAATTTTACTGAAATTTATCGGCAAAAAAGAAGGTAAAGGAATAATAGTATAAAAAAGTATTGCCCCAAAAAAAGACTGGATCAAATTTTTCATTGCTATAAAATATTTAGGAGTTGATGAAAAAGACTTCTCCAAAAATTTCCATAGAGACATAAAATTTTACATCTATACAATAACTTTAGGCATCAAAAATCTAATTTTAAGAAATTTTACTCGATACCTAACACCTAAAACCCAAAACCTAACACCTCTGGTTTCCAAAAAAATTTTTTTATCTCCCATATTTAAGATTAACCTGAACAAAAAGGAAATTTTAGGTTAAAATTGTGTCGTAGCGAACAATAAAAATTATTTATTCAATTTCAAATTTGCTATTAATATAGAAGTAGATTAAGACTTTTTTGTCAAATAATCTCAAATAATATTAATCTTGACATCAAAAATTTGTTGTAAAGATTGACTTAACGATCGAAATATGAGATTTTCATGTAGCTATTGACTTTCTTTGGATTTAACTACATTTAATCTGTCAATGAAACAATAGATTAAGAATAATTATTTTCTCCCATAAGAGAATTTAATTATCTCGTATTGTAAATTTTTAATTAAAAAGAGCTAGATATGCTTTAAGCATTTCATTTTCAGTAACACATATTAGTAAGTAAGAGCGAAAAAAAGGGTTAATACTATGAATCACCAAAATTATTGTCAAATACCAGCACCTTGCATTATCGAATCGGGAATTTTAGTTAATAAAGAAGACATCAAACGTTTAATTAATGATTTAACACAAGTAAAATACATACATATTATCGATGGCGTAGTGCAAAATAATGGTACAGGTTGGATTTTAGAGGTATTTAATGACCCAAATCAAGCTACAGTAGTTGTTAATAACAGTCTCTATATCAATATTCAAAGTTTTGATTATCTCAAATTAACTCAAGTATCTCCTCAAGAAACCTATTTTGATTTAATCCAAGATAATCGTCAATTAAGGTTAATTCCACTTACTACGGCTAATCAGGATGTGCAAACTCCGAAAAATATTGGTTTTGATTGTTTAGAAGATATGTTGGAAGAAGTTTTATCGGCTAAATGGGATGTACAATTAGACGAAGACTTTTAGAATGTAGAATTTAGAATGCAGAATGTAGAATTAAAAAATGAAGTTGTGGTAAACATTTTCTTATATAAAATTTGACAAAATAAACTATTTGTGCAAAAACAAAGATTTAGGTAATATCTCATAGTCCGCCAAGAAATAAATGATGCTGTTGGCGAAATAAATCTTAACCTGTATTAATTAGAAATAAAGCAAATTATGAAGATGAGACAGGTGGACAAGTGGACAAGTGGACAGGTGGACAAGTGGAAAGATGCCAAAATTATCAATATTTGCACATTTTTTTCACATCAAACGGATACATAATTCGTTGATTTTTCAAATTTTCTGTAACAAAATGTTTCGCCAACAGACTCATAAATTTCATGGCTTATGGCACAAGTCAGCTAAATTCTTAATTCTTAATTCTTAATTCTTAATTCTTAATTCTTAATTCTTAATTCCTAATTCTTAATTCCTAATTTTTAATTCTCTTGGTGACTTTTACATATTCATTAATCGCAAACTGCTCTCATAGTAAAGCAAGGGCAGGGGTTTTTTCTACTCCTCATGGTATAGTGGAAACTCCGAAATTTATGCCTGTCGGTACTGTCGGCACGGTTAAGGGTGTTACTCCCTCTCAACTTCATGATGTCAATGCTCAAATGATTTTGGGTAATACTTATCATTTGCACATCCAACCGGGGGAGGAGATTATCGCTAAAGCCGGTGGTTTACATCGTTTTGTGGGTTGGGATAAACCGATGTTGACGGATTCGGGGGGTTTTCAGGTTTTTAGTTTGGCTAAATTAAGACAAATTACTGATGATGGTGTGATGTTTCGATCGCCCAGAGATGGCAGAATGATTAATATGACACCAGAAAACTCTATCCGCATTCAAAATGCTTTAGGTGCAGATGTGATTATGGCGTTTGATGAATGCCCTCCTGCTACCGCTACAAGGGATGAAGTGGTGATTGCGATCGAAAGAACCTATAAATGGTTACAAAGGTGCATAAATGCCCACGCAAACCCTGATAAACAGGCTCTATTTGGTATTGTGCAAGGGGGAATTTATCCCGATTTACGCACTAAATCCGCTTTAGATTTAGTTAGTTTAGACTTGCCCGGTTATGCCATTGGGGGGGTAAGTGTGGGGGAAAAACCTGAGTTGATACATGAAACGGTAAGACAAACTACTCCTTTATTGCCAGTGAATAAACCACGTTATTTGATGGGGGTAGGCACTTATAAGGAAATGGTAATTGCGATCGCATCTGGAATTGATTTGTTTGATTGTGTCATACCTACTCGTTTAGGGCGACATGGGGCGGCATTGGTGCAGGGTGAGAGGATAAATTTAAGAAATGCGCAGTATAAGGAAGATTTTACCCCCCTTGATCCTCAATGTAGTTGTTATACCTGTAAAAATTTTAGTCGTGCTTACCTTAATCATTTAATTCGATCGGGGGAAATGTTAGGTTATATTTTATTATCTATACATAATTTACACGAGTTAATTGAGTTTACTAATAAGATTCGTAGGGCAATTATTAATGATACTTTTATCGCAGAATTTGGTCATTGGTTAGATTAATTTATCAATTAATTTGTAGGTTGGGTTGAGGAAACGAAACCCAACAAAAACTTTACCTATTTCCATAACTGATTTTACCAATTTAAAATTAAACTCGATCGAATTTTTCATCATCCCCTATTTATTCCCATAAATGAGATAAAAATGAATAATCAATTCTTATTTAAAATGCTCGAAGGGCAAAATATCGACAACAAATATTACCTGAATAAGCTATTAGGTTCGGGAGGATTTGGAGGAGTTTATTTAGCCGATGAAGTGGTTAGAGATCGATTAATTAGAACCGTTGCCCTAAAATTAATTATTACTGATAACCCCGATAAACAGTTAGATGAATTAATTTTTTCCACTACCTTAAATCATCCTAATTTAATCAGTTGTTTCACCTGCGGAGAATGCAATTTAAACGGTGCAGATTTTTTATATTTGCTCATGGAACAAGCAGATTATAGTCTGGAAGACGAGTTAAAAAAGGGTAAATTATCCGAAGAAAATGTTAAAGAATTAGTATTAGATATAACCAACGGATTAGATTATTTACACCGTCAAAAACCTATCATTGTCCATCGAGATTTAAAACCCGGAAATATTTTAAGAGTTGGGGATAAGTGGAAAATATCGGATTTTGGTTTAGTGAGAAGTTTACAAGGCACAGCATCCCAAACTACTACCATGATGGGATCAATGGGATACGCACCGCCAGAAGCCTACGAGGGTAAAATCTCCCCTGCTTGGGATATTTGGTCATTAGGTATTTTAATAATAGAAATTTTAACAGGAAAACTCCCCTTTGATACAAATGATTCAGAGCATATTAGAAAATTAGTTATTAATGCTACAATTCCTATTCCTCCATTAACATATCCCTTCAATAAAATCATTCGAGAATGTTTAATTAAAGATTCTGAAAATCGCATTAGTGCAAAGAAAATAATCGACATATTAGTAAAAAACCAAGATCAAGACAAGGTAACAAATATTAACAATAAGGATAAATCTAATAACTATATTCCTTTAATTAACCTAAATATTTCTATTTTTAGTTTTTTAATTTTGATAGGATTATCTCTTTATTTTTATAATATTAATAATCTTGATAACACCCCAAAAAACTTAATTAAAAATGGTAGTTTTGAGGAAGGAGTTGATATTAATAAAGATAATAAATTTAACGGATTAAATACTAAATCACAAGGTATTAGTAATTGGGAAATAATCAGAGATGATATTGATTATAAAGAAAATTTTTGGCAAAATAGCGATGGTAATAGAAGTTTAGACCTAAATGGCGGTCAAGCAGGAGCAATTAGTCAAACTTTTCCCACTAAAATAGGAGAAAGATATTTAGTTAAATTTGATATGGGTGGAAATCCAGATAACTTAGCAATTCCAATAAGAAAAATTATTATATCAGTTGGAGAACAACAAGGTCATTTTGTTTTTGATATGAGAGGAGGAAAAACTAGAGAAAATATGCAATGGCAGACTTTTAAATGGGAATTTATTGCAGAAGATTCTATGACTACTTTAATCTTCTCTGTATCACAGGGTAATACATCAGCTTATGGTCCCACTCTTGATAATGTAAGAGTGTTTACTTTAAAATAAACTTTATGAAAAATAAGCAAACAATTCATTTGTTTTTAAGACTTTATTTTGTTATAAATTATGATAGATCACGATCGACTCTTTAAAGAACTAATACAAACATTTTTCTGGGAATTTATCGAATTATTTATTCCCGAAGTTTTGCAATATGTATCAAAAGAAACTTTAACCTTTTTCCCCGAAGAAGTTTTTACCGATGTTACCGCAGGAGAAAAACGAAAAATTGATCTTTTAGCCCAAGTAAAATGGCAAGAAGAAGATGGTTTTTTCCTCATTCATATTGAGAATCAAGCCTATAATCAAAAAGAATTTGAACGGCGAATGTTTCATTATTTTGCCCGTTTAGATCAAAAATATCGTTTACCGATTTATCCGATCGTTCTTTTTTCCTATGATAAGCCAAAAAGGGAAGAAAAAAATCAATATCAAGTAGTTTTCCCTGACAAAAAAATCCTCGAATTTAACTTTACCACTATCCAATTAAATCGACTGCCGTGGCGACAATTTTTGTCTCAACCCAACCCCATTGCTTCGGCTTTAATGGCAAAAATGGATTTTAAACCAGAAGAAAGAGTTAAGGTAAAATTAGAATGCCTGAGAATGTTAGCAACTTTAAGTTTAGACCCTGCTAGAATAAAGTTAATTTCAGGATTCATTGATACCTATTTAAAATTAAACCCAACGGAAAAACAAGAATTTGATACCGAATTAAAACAAACAGAAATAACAAAGGAGAAAAAAATTATGGAAATCGTCACCAGTTGGATGGAGGAAGGCATTGAAATCGGAGAAAAAAGAGCCGAAAAAAGAGGTGAACAGAATTTAATTAAGCGTCAAATTAAACGAAGATTTAATTATCTTTCTCAAGAATTAGATACTAAAATTAATAGCTTATCTCTACCTCAAATTGAGAGTTTAGCCGATGCTATTTTTGATTTTCAATCTTTGGATGATGTGATTCATTGGTTAGAAATTAACACTTAATTATCGCCTTAAAATCAATTATATAAATAATTGTAACAATTTCGATCGAACCTTTAATTAATGATTAACCAATTAAATAAATTTTGTACTGTGCTTGAATTTTCATACTTTTCTTCTCTCCTTTCCCCATCAAAAGACGATGAGACAACATCTAAGGAATGATTAATTTATGTAAACTTTATCTCATTTTTCATTCCGATTAAGGAAAATGATCTTAGAATTAATGGGTTATTATATCAACATTCACATAATTACTTACAAATTTGTAGGTTGGTTGAGGGAACGAAACCCAACAAAAACTTTACTTATTTCAATAACTGATTTTAAACTCGATGACGAAGTGCCACTTTTAGCGATCGAACTTGAATAAAAATATGATGAAATCTCTAAATTTAATCCGATTCAACAAGTCAATAAAAAAAATATTGGTATTTTTAGGAATAACGATATTATCCTTATTTATTGTTATAAATTACTCTAGCTATGGTGTCAATGCACGACAAATTCCCGATAATCCTCAAGAGGCAATTTTAAGCGCTAATATGCTAAAAATGGAGCAAAAATTAGATAAAGAATATAGCAGTTTTTTAAATAAAGAAATGCTAGATAAGGAAGAAAGTTCGATCGAAATGTCTGCTATTTTAGCAGATATGGATCAAAAAACAGGCACTAATTCCGCCATTCTCTGGGTAATGCCCGAAGCAGAATATTTGCACTTAGTCTATTTAAGCAAACAAGGTAAAATTATTGTTAGAGATATTTATGATGCTCCTTTTAATAAACTTACACAAGTTGTTAATGATTTTTATCGGGAAATTGAAAATGTTAATAACCCGATGGATTTAACCCAATCAAAGCAACTATATAAATGGATTGTTGAGCCTTATCAAAAAGACTTTTTAGACGCAGAAAATATCAATAATATTTTATTTTGCATTGGTAATGGAGTTAGATTAGTTCCGTTAAGTGCATTATATGACGGCGAAAATTTCTTAGTAGAAAAATATAATATTAGTCGTATTCCCGCCTTTAATTTAATTAATGCAGAATATAAACCCGTAAAAAACCCGAGCATTTTAGCTATGGGTGCTTCAGATTTTCCTAATAATGATCCTCTCCCGGCGGTAGTTTTAGAACTGCAAAATATTAACAAACGGCTACAACGATCGAACTCAGATACAGAAATATTGCTCAATGAAGATTTCACTTTACCCAACATGAAAGAGCAACTAAAGGGAAATTCTTATCAAATAGTACATTTAGCAACCCACGCTAATTTTAACGGTGGAGATATAACCGATTCCTATATTCAATTTTGGGATGATAAATTAACCTTAGATCAAATGTCTAATATGCCTTGGGAAACTCCTCCCGATTTATTGGTGTTAAGTGCCTGTAATACGGCTTTGGGCGATCGAAGTGCGCAACTAGGTTTTACAGGTATAGCCTTGCAAACAGGAGTTAACTCTGCCATCGGCACTTTATGGAGTGTCAGTGACTTAGGTACTTTTGCTCTGATTACAGAATTTTATGAGCAATTAATCAATCGATCTGATCAAAACCCAACGAAAGCAGGAGCGTTACGTCAAGCCCAAAATTTATTATTACAAGGAAAAGTCTATTTTCAAGACAATGTTTTAATTACTCCCCACGGCAATATTGACTTACCCAAAAATTTTGAAGCGACGGGGAAGGTTGACTTATCCCACCCTTTTTATTGGGCAGGATTTACCGTCATTAGTAGCCCTTGGTAAGAATGGAGAATGGAGAATTGAAAATTGAGAATTAAAAACTTATCAACTTTTCCTCATCTCCATCAATAGACCTCTTGCAAAATAAAAAGTAAAATCTTTTTTAGGGTGAAAAACATAAATTTTTTTAACTTAGGTGATTTCTAATAATAAATATACCTGCATGATCCCCCCTAACCCCCCAAAACACAAAGGGGGAATTATAAAGAAGATTGGTAAATTCTTTCTCGTAAATCGCCTTATTACTCATTACTCATTACTCGACTTCTGTAATAAGTCTAATAACCTATGGTACGATCATCGAGCCAATACCATCATCGGTAAAGATTTCTAGTAATAACGCATGGGGTATTCTTCCATCGATGATATGGGCCGCTTTCACTCCTTGAGCTAACGATCGAACACAACAAGTAACTTTAGGAATCATACCACCGCCCACAACTCCTTGATCAATTAAATCCCTTGCGTCTTGGATAGATAATTTATAAAGCAAAGTAGAATTATCTTTAAAATCCTGTAAAATACCGGGGGTGTCCGTTAATAAAATGAGTTTTTCTGCCCCCAAAGCGGCGGCTATTTCCCCGGCGATGGTATCGGCATTGATATTATGTGCTTGACCATCCACATCAGCCGCTACACTAGAAATAATAGGCACATAACCACTTTTGACTAAAGAGTCCACAAGGCTAATATCAACACTCATCACCTCTCCCACAAAACCAACTTTTTCTCGATCGACCGATCGAGCTTGTACCAAATTACCATCTTTTCCACAAATACCAACGGCTTTACCTCCAGCATTATTCACCATCGTCACCAATTCTTTATTCACCCTGCCCACTAATACCATTTCTACCACATCCATAGTAGCGGCATCTGTCACCCTTAAACCGTCTTTAAATTGAGGTTCGATACCTAATTTTGTTAACCAAGTATTAATTTCAGGACCCCCTCCATGAACTACTACAGGACGAACTCCCACAGAAGCCAAAAAGACAATATCTCTAATCACATACTCCTTTAAAGTACTGTCTTTCATAGCCGCACCACCATATTTAACTACGATCGTGCGTCCTGCAAACTTTTGTATATAAGGTAACGCTTCACTTAAAACTCTAACTCTAGTGGCTTCCGTTTCGAGAAAATACTCACTTCCTTTAAGGTCTTTTTCCATAATTGATCTATTATTTTAATTTTTCAAACAATCATATTACTAAATAAGGTGACATTAAAATTGTTCACAGATAGCTTTTTTGTACAATTCATCATTAGGGATTGCCTCATAGTTTTCTGATGAACATAGGAGATAAGAGTTAGGAGACAGGAGATAGGAGAAATACTGAAAAATAGAGGTTTTTAGAAGTATTTATAGTATTTTATGATTACAATTAATTACTAAACTGAAAATAAGACATGAAATGATAAGCTAAATCTGTGTCTAAATTTAGTCTTTTTTGTAAGTCTGCAATATGTTTATATTTGCCATTACTAGCTCGATCGATCATAATTTTTTTAGCTATTTCTTCATCTAAATTAGGAATACTTTTTAATTGTTCTAAACTAGCATTATTCGGATTAATTTTTGCAGGAGCATAAAAACTATCTTTGGCATAATAGGCAAAATAAAGTATTGATTCCCAACACTGAATTTTCAATACTGACATTCCTAAAGCCGAAGCTAAATCTTCTAAACACAAAAAATGTATGCCTGAATTAGTTATTTCCACTAAATTTCGAGCTTGAATAATCGATATGCCGGGGAGTCTTAACCAATCATCGACACTTGCTCTATTCGCATCAATTTTGATACCTAATTCACCAGCAATTTTTATCTCTGTTTCCGATTGAAAACGGTAATAAGGATTACTTTGTATTTTTTTTATAATCGATCGATGGGATAAATTCATGATCTTGTTTATCTGAGTTCGATGGAAGAATATTCGATCTGGTTAGATTTAAAGTGATTTAAGTTAATTTTTGTGAGTTTATTTTAAAATCAATTAAAACAAGTTTTTCGTCAATTTTTAACCTAATACCTAATACCTAATACCTAATACCTGATCTTCAACCACAAAATTTAGTTTAAACTGAGGGTTGTTTCTGTTGCAAATTATTACGAAATCATGCAAAAGTTACCATCTTAAGGCACATTAATAGTAATTTGAACTCAATTCTACCAATTTATCGCTATTAGAGGAGTCTTTTAAATCATGTCTATTTCTGAAACCCAAGTTTTTGTAGCTTTAGTAATTGCTCTTATCCCCGGTATTTTAGCTTTTCGTTTAGCTACTGAACTTTATAAGTAAATAACATGGGGTGGGTATTGCCCACCCTACAAATCTGAGAATACATGAGTTTAAACATTGTTATTATTGGTAATTCTAGTTCGGGTAAATCTAGTTTAGCGTTACAATTAGCCCAAGAATTTAACTTATACTCATCAAGGTTATAATCTGATGTTGCAAAATGTATAGTTGCCTCTTGCCTACTTGCCTTTTGCCTACCTTCACCAAACTCAAATTATGCCCTCGCCAAGTATATCTCACCTTGACCTTGATACTTTAGCATGGGAAGCCCAAGAAACCCCCCTTCGTCGTAGCTTATCTGCTAGTGTTAAAGACATTAAAAACTTTATTCACTTACATAATAACTGGATTATTGAGGGTTGTTATGGGGATTTAATCACAGAAATTTTACCTTTTATTAATCTGTTAATTTTTCTCAATCCTGATGTTGATACTTGTTTAAATAATGCTAAAAATAGAGCTTGGGAAAGTCATAAATACAAAAGTTTAGAGGCTCAAAATGCTAATTTGCAATTCCTAGAACAATGGATTAAAGATTATTTCGATCGACAAGATGAGTTTTCTTTCAGTTACCATCAACAATTATTTCGATCGTTCTCAGGTAAAAAAATAGAATATAATCACAATTGGGACAATAATCTATTAAAAATGATTCGGAACTATCATAATTAAAATAAAATAGTAAAATTAACCTAAAAATCTTGATAGTTTTATGACAGATAGCAATCAACCAAATACCATAGAGAATGTAGATAAATTAGATAATACAGAAACCAGAATTACACAACTAGAAGATAAGGTGACAACATTAACTAATCTTGTCAATCAACTTCAAGCACAAATGATCTTATTACCTGATGTAGTTAGATATGGGAAACTACAACAACTATTAGAAAAAGGGGATTTTCGATCGGCAGACGAAGAAACGACTCATATAATGTTGGAAGTCACAGGACAACAAAGAGAAACCTTAACCCCCGATAATGTAGCTCAATATCCTTGTAACTCATTGCGTGTAATTGATCAACTTTGGCAAAAATATAGTCAAGAAAAATTTGGTTTTAGTGTACAACTCAAAACCTATTATGAAGTGGGAGGAAGTATTGACACCATTAGAACACAAGATACTAAAATATTAGGTCAATTTGCGGATAAGGTGGGATGGTTAGACGAGAATCAACAACCTAAATTTGAAGATTACGATAATTGGGATTTTAGCTTATCTTCCCCCAATGGATGCTTTCCTGCCCACTGGTGGAAATCGCCCTACGGTTTAAAAATGGTGACATTTTTCTTTTCTCGTTTAATTTCCTGTGATTTACATAATTAAACCTTAAAGATGAAGTAGGGTGGGCAATGCCCACAAACATCACAGGTAATGTTTAAACCTTCTTCATTAAAGACAATCCCGAAATAGTTATAAATCTCCACGCAATGCGTAAAGAATAAAAACAATTACAGGTCCTGCAACTAAAATGAAACCGACAGAAGTTAATTGTAAAATAACTTGTAAATCTAAACCGCTAAAAAGATTGGTAATAAAATCCATATTGACTCCTAATTTATTTTAAACAGATGATCGTGAAGTGCCTAGCACTACCATGGTTGGTTAGTGTAGGCTTCTCGTCTCGTTTGCCGTTGCTTTACAACACTCCAGATGAAATCTAAGTATTGTCGAGTCTTACTCAGCATTTCTGGTATTGCTACCTTTATGGCTTTTGCCAACCCGAGCAGGAAACCGCCTTCCACAGTTTCATAGAACAAAATCTATTTGTTTTAAATCTTTAATCATAAAGCTAACAAGATATATAATACTAGGAAAGGTTGCCTTCGTTATCCTTAAAATTAACGAAAATTTATTAAGTTTTGTTACAAATCTTTTGTTTATGACTCAGTGGCTTTGTATTGAGAATTGTGGGGCTTGTTGTAATTTAGACCCGATCGATCGACCAGATTTAGCGGAATATCTCACAGAATCAGAGTTAGAGCTATATATGAGTATGGTGGGAGAAGATGGTTGGTGTCTTAATTATGATCAAGAAACCAGAAAATGTCAGATATATCTCGATCGACCTCGTTTTTGTCGAGTCAAACCAGAGGTTTTTGAGGAAATGTACGATATTCCAGTAGAAGAGTTTGAAGAATTTGCCATTGATTGCTGTCATCAACAAATTGAAGGAGTTTACGGCGAAGAAAGTGAAGAAATCGTTAACTATCGTCAACAAGTTGCTTAGGTTAGAAATTCTTTGTTAATCAATAACCCACCGTGCAATAAATTACACGGTTATTACATTCAAGCTCAATAAATTGAACTTTATTTTGCTTTATAGGTAGAGGCAATATGTAACTCTTTTAATTGTTTACTATCAACGTCGGCGGGTGCATCGGTTAACAAACAACTGGCTTGTTGGGTTTTGGGGAAAGCAATAACATCCCTGATAGAGTCTTCTTTTGCTAATAACATTACCAGTCGATCGAGCCCGTAGGCAATACCGCCGTGAGGAGGAGTGCCATATTCAAAGGCTTCTAATAAAAAGCCGAATTTGTTTTTTGCTTCTTCATCAGATAAGCCAATGGTAGAGAATACTTTTTCTTGTACTTCCCGTTGATAAATCCTTAAACTTCCCCCCCCGATTTCTACCCCATTCATAACTAAGTCGTAGGCTAAGGCGCGCGCTTTACTCAAGTCGTCTAAGTCGTTAGGATTTGGTGCAGTGAAGGGATGATGCAAGGCTTCGAGGCGCTTTTCATCTTCATTCCATTCAAACATCGGAAATTCTGTCACCCAAACGAGGTTAATTTTATCTGCATCGATTAACCCTAGTTGTTCACCTATGACTAATCTTAGTCGATCGAGGGATTTGTTAACAATATTTGTCTCCCCTGCACCAAAGAGGAGTAAATGCCCGGGTTTTGCCCCAGTTTTCTCTAATAATATCTGTTTTTGCTCATCGGTGAGGTTATCTTTAATCGCGCCAATGGTGTCGATTTCGCCATTTTCCCTGACTCTAATATAGGCAATACCCTTCGCTCCGGCAATGGTGGCTTCGGTGAATAAGTCTCCCCCCGGCTTAATTCTGACGTTAGAAATTTTGTCGTTACCTTCGGGAATGGGTAAAACCTTGACAATTCCGCCTTTTTTCACGGCATCCGCAAAGACTTTAAAACCCGAATTTTGCATAATCTCTGACACATCCACCAATTCTAAACCAAAACGGGTATCAGGTCGATCGCTCCCGTACTTATTCATGGCTTCAGCGTAGGTTATAC
Source organism: Geminocystis herdmanii PCC 6308 (assembly GCF_000332235.1). Classification (NCBI taxonomy): domain Bacteria; kingdom Bacillati; phylum Cyanobacteriota; class Cyanophyceae; order Chroococcales; family Geminocystaceae; genus Geminocystis; species Geminocystis herdmanii. The sequence goes on from NZ_CM001775.1 coordinate 3,030,113, forward strand.
GGGGGAAAGGACGGGGTAAATCAATATTTTTGACATTTTTGAGGATATGACAGATTAAACCCTCGTTAAGCTCAATTATCTCATGCTCGGACATGAAACTCATTTCCATATCAAGCTGAGTAAATTCTGGTTGTCTATCGGCGCGTAAGTCTTCATCTCTGAAACATCTTGCAATTTGGTAGTATCGATCGAACCCTGACACCATCAACAACTGTTTAAATAACTGGGGAGACTGAGGTAAAGCATACCATTGCCCTTCATTTACCCTTGACGGTACGAGGTAATCTCTAGCACCCTCTGGAGTCGATCGAGTTAGTACTGGTGTTTCAATTTCCATGAAGTTTTGTTCATCTTCAAGGAAACGGCGCATTGCTTTAACAACCTGATGACGTAGCTGTAAATTACTACTCATGCGTTCCCGTCTTAAATCTAAGTAGCGATATTTGAGACGTAAATCTTCCCTAACGTTTTCGTCTTCCACCGTAGAAACTTGAAAGGGTAACTGTTTACCTACGGCATTAAGTAAACTAATTTCTGTAGCATAAATCTCGATTTCCCCTGTAGGAATTTTGGGGTTAAGGGATTCGGGAGGGCGCTTTGATACTTTCCCCGTAATTTTTACCACATATTCACTGCGCAAACTTTCCGCATTGTGGTAAGATTCAGGGGTACGGTTCGGATCACTGACTATTTGCACTATACCAGATCGATCGCGCAAATCGATAAAGATTACCCCTCCATGATCTCTACGTCGATCGACCCAACCAAAAAGAGTTACAATTTTATCTAAATGTTCAAGGCGTAAGTCGCCACAATAGTTACTTCTCATAAATAAGTTATTTTTTATACCAATATCAATATACAGTTTTTCGACTCAACCAAGTCATACAAACTTTCTATTATAACAATCTCCTTTCGGTGTTGATGAAAAAGTTTTCTGATGCTGGTAGGAGTTAGGAGATAGGATATAGGAAATAAAAAAAATTTGGAAAAATGATCCTTACTTTAAATAAAAATAATTATTTACAACTATTAACAGATATTAAAATCATTCCTAAAATCATAGATAATGAAGAAGAATATCAAGAATATTTAACCGTAGCTGAAAAACTGATTGCTAAAAAACAAAATAAAACTTTAGAGGAATCAGTATTATTGAAATTGTTAGTAAAATTAATTGAAGACTATGGAAAAAAAAACTATGAAATTTCTGAATGGGCAAATGTTTCTTCCCTAGAAATTTTAGAACATTTGATAGAGTCAAAAAGGTTATCAACAGAAGAATTACTTAAAATAATGGGTTCAGAAAAAATAGTTAATGATATTAGAATAGGAAGGGAAAACATTAGCAAAATTCAGGCTCAAATCTTAGGTAATTATTTTCAAATATCTCCTAATTTATTCTTAGATATTTAATTGGGCAATGCCCACCCTACAAAATACTACTTCGTATTTTCATCAAAAGACTTTTTCAGCAGACCCTATTTAATATAATTTGTTGTAAAATAGTATTAACTTTTGTTAAAAAGATTAAAATTATATATTATAAATTTCATTTTATTATTAATGAGTTTTTTTAAGCCTCACCAACCAATTTTACAAAAAAAGCAATTATCTTTTAATCCACAACAGTTAGTATCTCTGGGATGTGTTAAAGTCACTCCCCTTCAGTTTCTTAATTTATCTGGTATTTATACTTGTATAGATCAAGTTATGATTTGTTGGGGTGTTGTAGCAGGAATTATTTTTCTCAGTGCGCAGTTTTTACCCATTAACTGGACAGATCAAGCAATTTTTTGGTCTATTATTACCCTTATAGCGGTTATTCTCATGATCACTTTAACCCATACTTGGACATCCATGGAGAAACTTTCTTGGTTACTCTATGGGTGGGTTGCCTTAATGGTTATGGGAGTTATTGTTACTGACTGCTCGATCGTCTATCATTGGGGTATCATTCTTTCTCATTTATCTCAGTTTTGGTTACTATTAAGCGCCATCGGCTATGGTTTAACCGCTTGGGGAGTTCGATCGAGAGCCTTTGTTATTGCTACTATTATTCATAGTGTCAGTATCTTTTTTCTGCCTTGGTTTGGAAGTTGGCAATTTGCCATGACAGGATTAATTATGATGAGTAACCTTTTGATATTTGCAGAAGGGCAATGGGATATGTTATTACCTAGAGAATCAAGGGAATATCCCACCGCAACTATGATTAATCATTCCTTTTATACAACCTGAGTATAAATATTTTTTATGTTTTTTTATCATTGAAGTTCGTAGTAAGCCTTAAAAGGCTTATGGATAATGACTAAAGTCATCACTACGAACTTTTTTTATTGCTAAAAATTAACTTCCCATTTCCTCATCTGGCACTGATGGAGCATCAGCAAAATAGCTATAGTAAAGATAACCTGCTAAAATAGCACCTAAAATGGGGGCAAACCAAAACAACCACAATTGTCCTATAATTTCTATATTACCTGTAACTAGGGCAACTCCAGTACTTCTGGCAGGATTTACAGAAGTGTTTGTAACAGGAATGCTGATTAAGTGAATTAATGTTAATCCTAAACCAATGGGAATCGGTGCAAATCCTGCTGGTGCTCTTCTATCCGTTGAGCCTAAAATGATAATAAGAAAAATAAATGTCATTACTATTTCTATAATTAAAGCAGATAACAGAGAATAACCACCGGGGGAGTGGTTTCCATAACCATTGGTGGCTAAAGGATTACTGCCACTTAATGCGAAACCTTCTGCACCACTGGCAATGATTAAAATAATTAAACCTGCTAAAATCGCCCCTATGACTTGAGCAATAATATAAGGTAGTAATTCTGAACTAGGAAAACGTTTTCCTGCCCATAAACCAAAGGAAACAGCCGGGTTAAAATGTCCTCCCGAAATATGACCTACAGAATAAGCCATTGTCAATACAGTTAAACCGAAGGCAAGAGAAACTCCCACAAAAGCAATACCAAAAGGATTACCCTCACCGCCAAAATTAGCGGCTAAAACGGCACTACCACAACCACCTAATACTAACCAGAAAGTACCGATTAATTCAGCTACGTATTTTTTCATTATCTTTGCTGTAAATTTTATAAAGTTATTGTAAAGTTCAGTAAAATTATAAAACTTAGCAAAAAAACAGAATAATAAGTTTTATCAAGATTAAAATATAAGCTAGTTTGCATTTTATTCGTCTAATGAGGATAGACAAAAGGTAACGAAATACCAGTCATTTTTGTTAATTCTTCAAAATGCAAGTTTAATGCGTCTTAGGTTTTTTTTATCAATTCTCAATTATCAATTCTCTCTAGTTTTTAGTTTTGTTGATCATCGAGAGCTTTTTTTGCTATTCTTGTGATATAAATTGTTACTGCAACGGTAGCAATAAAACCGATAATATTTAAGATTAAGCGCAATGTATCGGTGTTTCCTGTGGTGGCTTCTAGGGCGGTTTTCGGTATTGAACCGATATAAACATACATGATTGTACCGGGTAACATCCCTATCCATGAGGCAAAGAAATAATCTTTTAAGGATACTTTTGTCACTCCAAAGGCATAATTTAAAAATACGAAGGGAAATAGGGGAGATAATCTTGTTAAGCCGACAATTTTCCAGCCTTCTTTTGCTACTGCCCGATCGATCGAGGTAAACTTAGGTTGGGTTTCTATTTGTTTTTCTACCCAGCTTCGTAAAAAATAACGTCCGATTAGAAAAGAGAGGGTTGCACCTGTTACCGATGCGATCGATACTAAGATAGAGCCTTTTAATATTCCAAAGATTAACCCTGCCCCTAATGTTAAGGCTGAACCGGGTATCAAAAAGATCGTGGCGATGATATAAATAATTATAAACCCCACGACTCCCCAGATTCCCCAAAGTTCGATCGATTCGGTGAAGTTGTTGAAAAAGTTGTTGATATATTCAAAAATTTCCATGATTGATAATGATGAATCGATCGTTAATAATAAAAAGGCTGTTGATCATAAAAATATTATAAGATCGATCGTTAATAAAGATGGTGGGAAATGTGCAAAATAATTATTCTGAGAAAATATCTACTAATCACAGAATCAATTTAACTTCCCTTGGGTAGTTAAAATTCTCACCAATAATTTAGAATTAGGATAATATAAAATCAAGATAATCTCAATTCAAAATAAACCATAATTGGATACTTTATTTTTACAATATATTAAATTAAAAAAAAGTTGCTAACAAATTAAAACTTATGATAAATATTCAAACACAAATATTAAAAACTTTGGAAAAAATGCCTCTATCTTTACAAGAGAAATTATTATATTATGCAGAGTATCTTCAGGAAAAATATAACCAAAGTAATATTACTCAATTAAATAGTAGTAATGTCGTTAATGATTGTCCTGTCTCTTGGCATGAAACGATGATAGGGCAAACTATTCCCATTAGTCAATTATGGGAATATTTAGAAAAGGACAAAGAATCTGAAAATTATAATATATGCTAATGTCAAATTTTAGCCTAATTGACATAATATTAAGTGAAATGACAATAATATTATTCAGGATATAACACTGATAATTAAATCACTTTAAAAAAGACATGAATAAGAAAAAGTTATTAGCTAAAATACTAGAAGGAAGTAAAAATGTTAAATTTAGTGAATTTGAAATATTATTAAAAGGCTTCGGTTTTGAGTTAGCAAGAATTAATGGTAGTCATCATATTTATAATCGAGATGATATACCTGAAATTATTAATATTCAAAATAAAAAAGGAGAGGTTTCTCCCTATCAAGTCAAACAATTTTTAGCATTGATTGAAAAATATAATTTAACTTTAGATAAAGGGGAATAAAATATGCAAGACTATCATATTAATATATTCTATAGTGAAGAAGATCAAGGCTATATTGCTGATATTCCTGATTTAAAATTCTGTTCTGCTTACGGAGACACTCCAGAAGAAGCATTACAAGAAGTTTTAATTGCTAAAAAAGCATGGTTAGAAGTTGCTAAAGAAAAAAATAAACCCATTCCTTTACCTAAATATACACCAATTATTTATCAAATTGCTGGATAGTTAAATGTCGATATTTAAACTTCTCTATAAAATAGAAATAGCTTCTTTAATATAAAAGAGAAATAGCCTCTCCTATTTGCTTAACTTTATTTACTAATTCGGGGGGATTAATTACCTTAACTTGCCCCCCAAAACCGACAATCCACCGTAATAAATCAATGTCTTCTAATGACCATAAAGGTAATTTTACTTGAAAACGATTAGGAAAGTTTTTATCTTCTGTATTTTTGAGGGTAAAAGGTGGTGTTTTATCATTATTTTTATGAAGACGAGGGGACATTTTCATTTGTTTCAAAGGGAATCGATTTGTACCTTCACTAATAAACTTAAAAGTATAGTCATTAAACCATAATTCTATGATTATTTCAGCGTCTTTTTTATGTTTTCGATCGAGCAGTGCCACTTCGTGAGCGAGATATTGTCTTTGCAATTTAGCATTATTTCCCAGAAAAATTCCGCCACTAGCTTGATATAGTTGTTGTAATTTATTTAAGGCTTTTTCTTGTTCTTTTATACTTCTGGATTGATTAATATTTTTACCTAAAAATAATCTATCTAAACGCTCAAATTTGAATAAATTTTTATCTTTTCCTTCAATACATTCATAGCCTAAATACCATCCAATATTATGAAAAACTATTTGTAATGGATAGGCTAAAAAGTAATTATTATTATCTATTTCATTATTTTCTGAGTCATTTTGATAAAATTCTGCACTACCAAAAAAGCGATTTAATTCTAACAATTTTCCCGATGCGATCGAACTTTCTAAGACATCAATTTTGCGGACTAAAGAAGTATTAGGAAGACTATTTAAATCTACAATATTTTTATTATAAATTGCCCTGATGGGATAACTTTCAGGATGAGCAATTCTAGCATCTCCTAGACGACTTTTAAAGGTTTCATACACCAATAAAGCCACAGGATCAGATAAACTATTAGCTTGGGCTTCTAATAAGCGAAAAACTTGAATTAAATCCGTGTGAGATAAAATTCCAGTGCCGATAAAATAACCTTTTTTCATGGTAAAATCTGGTAAAATATTAAAGGGTTTTAAGATTTTTTCTATATCTTTGCGAATGCTATCACTGCAATTAATATTGATCACTTCTTCATTTTGCATGGCTTTGATTAAACTGTGCAAACATCCTTCTTTTTTCTCCCATCTTAGGGGATTATGGATAATAAAATGAATGGTTTTTATGAGTCGGCTAAATGGTTCAATATCAGAGTAAGGATGAGTTACTAAATCTTCAATATTTACTATTTCAATCTCTGGTAATGGTAAATAATTTTGTTGATTAATAATACCCATTTTTTCTAACCAAAGTAAATCTTTTTTGAGGGCTTCTGGTGAGGCATAAATAGGACTAATTTTTCGGGTAATAATGGCAGAAATTTCTTCTATCTCACTATCAAATTTAATATCTTCTCCAAAAATTTCTCTAATTAATTCGGGGTTAGATTGTGATAAATTACCGAGATTAGGATATTTAATTATTAAGCTGATGAGGTGGAAAAGTCGATCGAAATCTAGTAACCTTGAATAAGGATGAAATTTTACTTTACTATGAGCAGTGCGATTAGTGCGATTAACTTGTACTCGATGCAATTTTGACAGTTGATTATTAAATTGATTAACTTCTAATTTACCATCTCGAAAAGGTATCTCATAAACCGCCAAAAAACCCTCCGCAGGAAGAGGCGGAAAATTTCTTAACGATTGATATAAATTAGTTATAACATCATCTGGCACTGTTCGATCGCGCTTTTGATTCCATTCTAAACAAAGATTTAAAGGAGTTTTTAAATACCAACCAATCCAGTTAATATCGTTATATTTAGCTAACTTTTCCAAAAGACTAATTCGCCACCATCTTTTAGCGTTAGTGGCATCATAAATAATCGGTTTTCCTGCTTGAATATAACTGTCAATTTGTTTAAATATTTCTGTTTCAATTAACTGCCAATCTCCTTGTATTTTTTCATCACCAAAAAGTTGTTTTCTAATGTTATCTGTGGAGACAATTTGATAATTAGAATCTTGTTGAATAATATGATTAGCTAGAGTTGATTTTCCGCTACTTGGGCAACCGATTAAAATGTGTGAAATCATAGAAATATCTTAAAAAATTGTATTGATAATTATTTTCTAGCCTGTTTAGGAATCCATTGATTACAACGACAAATAAACCAATGAATAGCTTTTTTAATTAATTGATAATCTTGTTTTAAGTACAATTCTGAAGCCTTATTTTTGAACAAATAATATTTTATTTCTTTAATCCTATCTACAATTATCATTCCTTTTTCTCTATGACTAGCAATATTTCTTAATTCATAAAGACTAGATAATAATAAATATTTTTTTCTTTCTTCATTTTTTATATTTTGATAAATTTTACTTGAATTATTAGATATAATAACTAAACATAGTTCCAGTTTTTGTAGTCCCCATATTTTCTGAATATCTCCTTGATTTATTTTATTAATAAAATTTTCTTTCGCATAATCACTCTTTATATTTTGTTGAACTATATTACTCGCATTTTCAAATAAATTATTATTATATTGATAATTAGTACCTATTAAAAAATTAATAATTGGTTCGATTTGTAACCACGCAAATTTGCAAAAATCCATAAAATCATTTTTATATCTGGCAATTATCATTCTTAAATTATCTGCTTCTAATTGTGTTTTAAATAGTTGATGATCATTGAAATATAAATCATAGTTTATATGATAATCCTCAAAATTTAAAGATGATTCTTCTGAATAGAATATTCTTAATAAATTCTCTATTTCTTTAATAGTTTTTGCTTTTACAAATTCAAGGCTATTATATTTACAATTATTAGAAATTTTTAACTGTTTTTTTAGCTCTTTTAATGCTTCTAATATGAGTTCTACATTTTCATCCATTACTTATAAATATAAAGATTAAATAAAATGTTATATCCTGTTTAAAAATAAATTTTTAATAGTTGATAATATTGACTAATATATTTTTGATAAATACTGTCATCCTTACCCTTAACCATACCGATAAACTCTATTTTACCCTTTAATACGTCTTGAAAACGAGGGATTTCTTTCCCTGAAAATCTGGCACTATGATGATATTTTTCTTCAAACTCCTTTTGTGCCGATTCTAAACCAAATTTAGCCCAAGCATGAAGCATCGCCCTTATTTGACGCACATAGCGTCTATCCACATTGGGAAATTGATTAGTGGTTAATCCCGTTACCTCTTGATGATTACCCTTAGTTTGTAAACGGGTTTTCTTCTCATTCACACTAAACCCATTTTCTCTAATGATATTCAACAATGATTCTCCTAACATCACTTTTTCGTTATTGCCATAGTCAACGATATACGCTAAATGAGGAGGAAAATCCTTGAGAGTAGTAGAGAAAGTTATATCATCAGCATAACGAGTATAAGTTGCCTTACAATCCTTTGCTAAACGCTGTAATTGACTATCCATCTTGGCACAAATCATATTAGTAACCATGGGAGAAGTCGGCGCACCTTGGGGTAATTGATTATTATGACAACAAATTTGCGCTAACACTGTAGCCACATCGGGAGGTAAATGATAGGGAATCGCCATAAACATACCCCTAACACGTCCAAAATTGACGGAAGGGAAAAAGTTTTCTAAGTCTAAATTTAAAACATAGCGTTTTTTGACATGGGCTTTTGCATTAGTAACAATGTTTTTATCTTGCACAAAACCATGCACGGAAGGCTTAACTTGATAAACTGCCTGTAAAACCTGATTAAGTTTTTGTTGAATAATTTTTAATGCTGTAATGGGGGTTGATATTTGTCTTTCACCCCCTGATTTTTTCGGAATAGTAAAGGTTTTATAACGTTTTTGGGAGTCAACTAAATAAAGATGATAAACTAACCTTTTATGAGGAATATTTAAGAGTTTAGCAACATCTAAAGGGGTTTTTAATTCATAAAATTTTTTGCTTAATTCTTCGGGAGAATCTTGGAGTAATAACGGATTTTGGTTGTGCAGATGAGGAAAAATAAGTTGCCATTGAGGAAGATTTATCGTCATTATTACTCTTGAATTAACAATAAAAACTTGTGATTGAAAAGAAAACTAAAAATCACTTGCAGGTTGTATTCTACCTTATCCATATATACGTTTATATATGTAAAATATCGTTGAAACAAAAAACGTTTCAATAACATTCTCGTAAAGCTAACTTTGAAATACACCATCGCAGTATCTACAATGGAAATCAATATCTTACCCTACAAGTGATTTATTTAGTTTTAACTATTAATTAGTTTATCTTACTTTCTCAAGAAAATCAGTGATTTGATGCTAATGAGGAAATCTTAATTTCTTTAGAAAATTAATAGACATCGGGGATAAATCGGGCTAGAAGCCCGAAATACGGTGCAAAAATCATAATTTTTACCAGAAGTCTAATCTAAATAAATAATTTTTCCATCGATAATGTCAATTACTCTTAAATCCTGTAATGCTATCCATTGCCAACTTGTGAATAATTTATAAAACTGTTGCCAATCTAAATATATTTTTTCTTCTTTTTCTGTAGCATATGGTTTAACCATATCTAAGGTTTTTTTTGCCTCCTCTAAATCGGGATGAATGCGACTTGCGGTAAATTCAACTAAGGATAAATAGTCTTGCCACGATTTTTTTCTGGTGGTGTTAATATACCAACAACCAATCATAATATAGTCCTGAAATTCATCTATGATGGTGAACAAAGGTTCTCTAACATAGTATCCCTCTTTTGAATCTTCACACTTGAGCATAATACAACTTAAATCCGTCTTGGGATGAAAAATATCATTTTCTTCATCTTTCCATTCGGGAAATGAAATCAAAACTATTCTATGATCTGATAAATAATTAACAGTGGGTTTAGGATATAGCCAACGTGCCAAATCTTTGAGATGATTAATCATTCTTTATTTTTGTAGATATTAATTTTGTGAGATGGAAAATAAAATTTTTACCTTAAAAGTTCGATCGAAAAGTGGTTAGGCTCGATCGAACCTTGTGATTACCTAAGAATCTTTTTATTTTCAATTCTTGTATTTGACGATTAGCTTCTTTTTGAGCTAATAACCCACACTTATCAATACTAGCGGTGGATAGGAGATGAAGGAATTGAGGGCGATTAAAATTAGCCATAAACGCGCCATAAGCACAAATAGCTTCGGGATATTGAGTTACTAAACCGTAGTTTAAATCACGAGGTATCTGAGGAATATATTTTTCCCAACGAAATTCATCTACTGTTAACCATGCAGTAATAGCGATGGGCGCAATAACTCGATGAATGTCAGATTCCATCAAAGACAGTAAAACAGGGCGATTATCTTGAGGAGAAACGAGGTAGTCTCGCTGACTAATTTCCAAAATTTGCTCGACAATTTCTGAGCCTTGAGCTAATAAACGAAAATAGCTAGAGACAAAATCAGGAATAGCATAGTAACGACACCAGCCTTTTTGATGTAAAGGAGGGAAAGTCACGGCTGTTTCTGTGGCTAAAAACCAGTGGGCTTGATTGTGCAAAATTTTCTCACGGTAATAATTTCGTAGGGTGATAGGCGGATATTGTTCTAAATAGCTTTTTTGGCTCATTTTGTTACCCAATTTATTTTGCGACTCTACTACTTTAATTCAAAGATTAAGAGTTTAGTTGATCTTTGATGCTAATGACGAATTAAGTGTTTAAGGATTTTTACTATTATAATTAAAGATATTCTCTAGTTAACTCTTAAGAAACGATGGAAACAATTACCATTGAAGTTGATCCTGAAATTGCCAAGGCTTACCGAGAAATCAAACCTGAAAAACGGCAGAAAATTGGTATGTTTCTCAATGTAATGCTAAAAAAAGGCTATTAATCAAAAACCACTGCTAGACATTATGGAAGAAGCAAGTCAACAAGCGATCTCCAATGGAATGACTCCAGAAATTTTAGAATCAATTCTCAATGAAAATTTTATCAGAACTAATTGATGTATTGAGTCGTCAAAAATTCGATCGTTATCTTTCCAGAGATATTCGTGAGGATTTTCTAGCTGGTTTATCTGTAGAAGCAGAAATTATAGAAATTAATGAAAAAATAGAGATTTGTCGAGATTCCAACGATAATAAATTTTTAGAGTTAGCAGTTAATGGAAATGCAACGCATATTATAACGGGGGATAAAGACTTGTTAGAATTGCATCCGTTTCAAGGTATTCCTGTTTTAACACCAAGACAATTTTTACAATTTATTGCAGAAATCAACTAATAAAAAATTCGATCAAGCGAACAGAAGTACGAGTATTTTCAATAATGGTTTCACTGTTAAGAATTGATGAATCAGAAAGAATATAACGATGTTGTGTTGATTGTAGTGTTCTTGTTAAAAGATTAATTTAATTTTTAGGTTAACATTTTGAATGCTATAATTTGGTTACATAATTTAATATTTTCAGAATTAAAAACTTATGTTTGCTCAGATAAATGATTCTCAAGGAAAATTCATTACAAACTTATATTGGAAAGTGATAACCAAAGATAGTGCTTCGATTTCAGATTGCTTTATTGATGACAATAAAAACATTTACTTTGAAAGAGAACATTGTGAATTTATTGATGGAATAGCAATTATAAATTTAATTAAAGATAAAGCCAAAACATTTTATAATTTAGCTGACATTCAAATTTCTTTGGGAAGAACTAAAAACTAATAAAATTTAACTATTGAATCACTATATCGAACAGCATCTAGTATTTCTTGCATAGTGAAATAAAGGTAATAAAAAACAGGAGTTTTATTAATATCAATAGTTCCAAAAGGACGCAAATTAGTATCACTATTGATAGGAGTACATTTTTTGTCAAAAGTGACTCCCCATTTTACTATTTTTTTTAATCTTTTCTCGTTATCTCGCTCCCATAAGCCTAAAAATAACTGTTCATAAAAATAAGTAATATCTATTGTTTGAAATTCCAAGTCTGTAATGGATTTAGATGTAGTTATAAAACTTTGACTAACTATAATGTTAATATCTAATTTCTTAAAAAATTTATCAGCTTCATTGCTTATATAGTTATTCACAGTCTCTCGATTTTTTTCAGAGTCAAATGAAATCAAAGGCATATATTGGCTATAAAAATCTGAAGATTCTACAATATAACCACAAAAATTGATACTATTTTTCATAAATTTTCTTCAATGTAAGATTTTTGAATTATACTAAAGTTAGTATGATATATTTTTATTCCTTCTGTTATTTTAATTTCCCCCACCTCAAATAATAAATTATTATTTGTTATATAATATGGAATAAGAAAAGCGTTATCTTCGACAATCATTTTAGGAATTGATTGTAAAGCTAATTCGTAAGTCATTTGTTTGATTAAATCAATTCTATACTTTTTGGCTGTATTACATAAGTTTTTATGACAATTATTTTCATAAAATTCTATATCTACATATTTATAATCATAAATTTTGATCCGATCTAAATTTTTCAAAACTAAATCAGGTCGCAGAAAACGTCTTAATAATTTTCCTTGTTTTATAGTGTTTAAATTATTTGTATTGTCTAAAATTTTTAAACTCAAATCATATTCTATACATAATAAATCCTGCCATGTATCTTTGTTATTTGAAGATTTAACTGTATAAATCCAAATAAGATTATTTTCATCTTTGTTAGAAAGACAATAGTTTCCTACTCGATTCACATCTAAATCTTTTCTGACTTCATTCCGATAGTTTTTTAGACATATATCAGCATCAGCATAAACAATATCTTGAAAACTCTTTTTAAAAAAATATGTATTACACATATCTTCCCACACAAAAGAAAATCCTTTTACTCCCCAATATTCTCCATCTTCACTTTGAGGATCTATATCACCATATAAAAATAGTTCTATTGCTTCATATATTTCCCAATAATCATTATCTTTATAATAAGTATTTTCATCAATAATTTCTAATATTGTTTTGAGAATTTTAATGGTTTCCGCAGATGTTTCTTCACTAAAAATAGATTGATTATCTGTTAGATAATTATTTTTAAATTGTTCACCTAAAAAATGAATATCTTTAAGATTATTTTTTATATTTTCTGATACATCTTCTTGTAATTCTTTTATAATTTCACTAAGAATATAACAAAAAAAGGTAACAATATCAGTACTTTGGTAATGTAAAGTAGGACTGGGTAAATCCATTTTATCAATAAAAATTACATCATCATCTAAATAAATTGCCCTATGCAAATATTTGTCAATACAGCTATAGTTAACTTTGTCTGTTCGTCTTTCTTTTTGTAATATTGACTGAATAGCAAGTGGGTCATAAGCATTTAAGACTTGTTCAATCATTCTTATTTTACTGTAAATAATACAAGATTCTTCTTGCTCATTAATAAGAGTAACTCCATTTTTTCCTAAAATGGTTTCATCTTGATTCTTTTGATATTCTGATTGATTTAATTTAAACTTTTCGTTATTAATATTGTCTTTTTCAAATTTACGAAAAGTTCGATAAAGAGAAAAAAATAAATTTTTAATACATTCAAAATTATCTTCAGGAAAATCATCAAATCCGAGAGGAAGACAAAATTCAAATTGTCCTGTTAATGTATATCTGCGAATACCTACAAAGTTATCTTGATTATTTTTGTTGATAATCAAATTAGAAAAATTAAACATTATTTACTTGTTAAAATACTATGACGTATTCTGGAATCTTGCTTAATATTTAACTCATACTTAAGCTGTATTTTTTTGAGGAAATTATTATGTTGTCTAGTAAAGTCACCAAAAGTTATTAAATCTTCAGAATCAATATCTAATAAACGTATTAAAGGTTTTTTGTCCCTATTAAAGACACTATCCCATAAAAAAAACATTAATTTATTTCTTATTAACTCTGAAGAAATAGGGCGTTCTTTTATAAAAAAATACCCTATTTGCTTATCTTCGATGCCTCTGATAGATTGATGATGATCCTTAATAAATTGATTTATTCCTTTAACTAATTCTTTCCATTCTAGTTCTGTTAAATAGCCATATTCATCGTCATTAGCACTTCCATATTTAGGTTTTGGCATTTGACAGTCATCATTCCAATCAATAAATTCCCAATCCCATCTTCTTTTAAAGGCACTATCCATAAAATAAATAGAGTTGTCTGAAGTATTCATGGTTGCTAGTATTGACAAGTTAGGAGGGATTTTGATAATTCTTTCAACAAGATTAAATTGAAGAAAGTTGATTTTTTTTTGCAGACTCTCAAGGTTTTTGACGGCTTCTGAAGTATAGGGTGGCAAATGATACCCTTCTAAATTACCTTTATTGTCATAGGATAATTTAACCCCAATTAATTCTAATAACGTTAAAAACTCAATTTCGGTAATATTAAGTTCATAGCTAGACCAACCATCTTTATCTCTATCTAAAAGTTGAAATACAGTGCCAAATATGGCAGAAGAATTACCTCTATTTATCTCATCTATTACCAATACAACATTTTTTATATCTGAGAGCTTTTCCCCGTGTTTATTATGAGCTTCCAAAAAATTTTTATAAGCTCTTGACAATGCTTTTAGGAAATGACCTTCATAATATCTATATTCAACCTTATCACCTCGTGTAAGGGGAACAAGTTTACCCATAAAATCACCATAAGTATATTCAGGATGAAATACTGTTTTGATTATATTTTCTGGGGTTTCGCTTTTTTGAATATTTAATTCTTTAGGAATAATCAGATTATCTATACTCATCAAGGTTATAATCTGATGTTGCAAAATGTATAGTTGCCTCTTGCCTACTTGCCTTTTGCCTACCTTCACCAAACTCAAATTATGCCCTCGCCAAGTATATTTTGTAACTTTTGCCAGTGCCTGGACTTCCAAAGAGAATTTTTTGAATTGGGCTTTTGTTCATTTTTGACTTTTGATAAATAACAAAAAATAATACTATAAAATACTAAAATAAAGAAAAATTAATGCTCCAACGCTTTTAAACGTAATTCAGCTTCGTTCATAACTTTTTCCAAATTTGATAGTATTTCACCATCATAATTTTCAAGAATTTTAGTAGATAGAGCAATTTGGGCTTTATCTTCATTTATATCATCAATAACTGCCTTGACTTCTAATCCTTGTTTAAATATTAGGTTTAAATCTTTTATATAATCGTTACTAACGTTTGTTATATGAAGTAATCCAGTTGTTTGTTTTCCAATATCAATGAAAACACCATAAGGTTTAATTCCAGCCACTTTCCCTGTTACTAACTGACCTTTCTGGAGTTTACTAAATTCTTCTAATTTTTTAAAATTAGCGACTGCCTGACGGTGAGAAAGAATAATATCTCCACATTCTCCTAGCTCAATTATATTAGCGATTAACTTCTTATACAATAAATCTTCCAAATTTTGTTTTTGATTCTTCAACAAGTGTGATCCAGGAATAAATCCCCGCTCATTTTGTATTTCCACTAGAATACCGCCCCTATTATAACCACATACATTGACCATAATAGTTTGGTTTCTTTGTTTAATAGTTTTTAACCAATTCCAAACTTGATCTTCCTTAATAATAAACTCATCACTTCCACAGCTATTACATAAAGTTGATTCTTCCAGAGATAAAAACTCCCCTTCGTGGTCACAGTTTTGGCATTTATACCAAAAATTGACTCCTACTGAGGATCTGCGGAATTTTGTTCTAATTGTTGGTCTTCCTTTATTTGGAGAATAGCGAGACTTAATATCCAGTAGTGTTTGATGAACTTCTTGGGCGTAAGGACGATGTTCAGGCACATCATGCAACATATTTTTAATTAGTTCATGTATTTCCTTATCTTCTTGAGAGCGCAGACTTGCACTTATTTTTAATCTTGACTCTTGTTTTATGTCTTTCTGCTGATTAGGAATAGATATTTTTTTCTTGTCCAAAATTGCCTCATAAACATAATTATATTGATGGGGAAATAAAGGTAATTGTCCTGTCCAATATTGACAAAAAATCAGTCCTAGAGAAAATATATCTGATTTTTCATTTGGAACTTCGGTTTCTCCATTACTGATTATATATTTTGCTACTTCAGGAGAATAATATATTTGATCTCCCATTAAAAAAGAAGGGTCAATAATATCATCCCTAAGTACACTACTATCAAAATCAATAATTTTCGCTATATGTGCGTCATTGTGTTTCTGTATTAAAATGTTATCAGGTTTTAAATCAAAGTGAATAATATCTCTTAAATGTAATATTTTAAGAGCAAAAGAAGCTGTAGTCATAACTAACAGTTTACTTTGTATATCTAAAGTATGAATTTGTGATGATAAAGAACTTGTGTCAACTTTTTGACATATTTTGAAATAGTGTTCCCCATATTCATCACCATATCTAAAAAAGTCTTCAGTTTTTACTACTAAACCGCTAGTACCAACTACTGAAAGTGCATCTTGGATAGCTTTATGTCTTTCTTCAAAACGATAGCATTCTTCTCTTCTTTTTTGTTTTCTGCCTTCACTACCCGATGCTAAATCCGTAGGGAAAACAGGTTTTAAAAATTCTTTAATAAAATATTCGGTTTCATCATCGTTTTCTTCATTAACGACAAAACCCCATTGACAAGTACCTCCTCCAGCACTACTAAAATCACGGGTAATTCTATATTTGTTAGCAATAATATCACCTGTTTTATAAGACATTTATTCGCTCCTCAATCTAATTTTGCACTTGTTGAATATTGAAAATTTTTACCACATCCTTTACATTTATATTTTTGTTCTCCAGATTTTGTTTTACCTTTTCTAGTGATCTTCCTTGATTGTTTTATTTCCTCTTTACTAAAGTCCTCAATTTCACCACATTTAGGACACTTAATAACATTATTTTTACTATCAACATTGTTTACTTCTTGAATATTTTGAAATATTTTTTCTTGTTTTTTTTCAGTTAAATATTCTTCATAATTTTTTTTATATTCTTTCCAGAATTGGATTAACTCATTATTATTTTGTGAGTTATCTTTATAAAAGTTAGCTATTAAAAAATCTCTACGGTGGATATATTCAGATTTTATTTTGTTAAAATCTTGCCATTGGTATCCTAAAGGGTATATTATCAACGAAATATCATCTTGTTTTTGCTCATCATATTTTTTTGTTAAAAGTGTTTCCCAATCTTGTAGAGATTCACAATCTGTTAATGTATCAAGTATTAATTTTTCAAAATCCCAAGGAGTATTCAAATATTGAAAACAACCATCTGTACAAATAATTAACATTCCCTTTTCTTTAAAAGTTTGTTGTTTAAAGTTAATTGTCCAATCTGGTTGAGTATTCGCTGTTAAATATTTTGACATAGGCGAATCTTTATAAATTAAATCAAATGCGTCTTGTTCTTCTGTAAGATCATCTTTTGTAAGTTGTTGCAATCCAATGTTAGGACTAAGGAAATAAATTCGAGAATCTCCTATCCAAGATAAATTTATACAAAAAATATCTTGGTTTAAAGTTGTTCTAGGGAAATTAGCGATCGCTATTGTTGTGCATAACTTGTGACTTAAAGATCCTTTTATCCTTGATTTTATTTTTTCTCTAGCATTTTCCTCCAATATTTGACAGATATTTTGTTGGATAAAAATTGCTTTTTCTTGTGTTAATTCAGAATTTAATTCTGCTAATTTTTCTCTGGCTATCTCACAGGCTAAATTAGAAGCAATTTGTCCACCTGTTTTACCATCAAAACCTGCTGATTTTCCACCTAAACCATCTAATACCCCTAAACTAATAATTTCCTGATCAATAAAGAAATGTGTATCTTCTCCCTTGTTATCAGCAATTTCTAAATGGACAATTAAGGGGATATTATCAGTTTTATTTTCTTTTTTTTGCTCATACATAATTAATTTTGGTGATTATTAGCGAACACTTTAAATACTATTAGCAATGGCATCAAGTATTTCTGCCATTTCATATTCTTCCATACCTTGACCTGCTTCCGAAGGTAACTGAATCGTATTATCCCAACTACTAGCAATCTGTATCCAAGGATAGCTATCTGGGGTAAAAAGTAGTAATCTTTTAGAGTTATTAGACATATCATCCCACATATCTGCTAATTCATCTAAAGTGTTGGGCATATCATCAGGATAAAAACTCGGTTTTGGGCTTTTTTCTAATGGATGACAACTAGCGTCTGTCCAAACAAGCACAATATGACGTTGTTTTTGAAAATCTAGTGTTTTTTCCCAATCGGAATTAATCGCTAATGCCAATGCTTCTAAACCGTTTTCTGGCTCATCTCCTCCACCACCAGCACCAATTAAAGAGACGAATTGAGCAAATTCAGGTGCTTCAGTTCTCAAATTAAAAAATTCAGAAGATATCATTGTCATTTCTTCTGGATCGCAGTAATAATCACGAAAAACAATAACTTTTGCTCTTAACTGATCGATTGTCTTTTGTTTTTCTTTCATTTTGTCTTCTAACTTTTCGTAAAAAGTCATCGCAGTTGATTTCACTTCTTCTATTAAATGTCCCATAGAACCTGTTGCATCAATACACATAACTAAATCTACTGCGTATTTAACTCCTGAAAGACCTAAAGTTGATGTCATAAAATTTCCTTCTACTTAATTGTAAAGTCCATTACTTAATAGCATACCGATAATTGGAGTAAAAATTAAGTATTTAAGTGCGAATGAGAAAAATACTATTAGAACATTGATCTTTAGTACATATTTCGATAAGTTAGTCATTAAGAATATCTGCTAAAATCTCAGGAGTTAAGCCTCTGGATATAGTTCGCTCAAGTGTTTTCGTTCATTATTTTAGCTCAAAATCAATCTTATCTTTGCCATCAAAATAGGGAGATTCGATCGAACTTAGACGTTGTTTTTCTTTTTCGGTAGCGGATTGATAGGCTTTCGCTACTTGAGGAGTAACGGAAATTTTAATTACTTCTGTGGTGTACATAAACTTTTGATGTTGACAGACTAAGATTCATGGTAGCAAAAATATAAAAATATTACTAAATAAAAGCTAAAAAGATGAGATTAGGTTAGTCTGTCGTTACGACTTTAGCCGTTATTTAGGGAGGCTCGATCGAACTTATAATAAAAGATAATATTAACAATTATTCATAATGAGTCCACATCATTAATATTTTTACTCTTTTTTTCTCATTATCTACCTCATAAACTAAACGATGTTGAAGATTGATTCTTCTTGAGTACATTCCTTCTAAATCTCCTGTTAATTTTTCGTAAGAAGGTGGATTTTTATATGGATTAACTTTCAATATGCCTATCAGTTTTTCTACTTTATTTTTTAAGCCAGAATTATTAATTTTTTTTAGCATCTTTTAACGCTCTTTTTGTTAAAGATATATTCCACATTACCAGTCTAATTTATCTATAGGTAAACATTCTTCCCACGGAGTATTTTTCCCTTCAATTAAGTCATCTTTAACAGTGGGAATCGAGATTAAATATAAAGTTTCTTGAATAGATTTCCATTCTTCTAAAGATATTAAAACAGCCTGTTTATTATTATCAACAGTAATAATTGTCGCCTCCTTAGACTGATTGACTTCCTCAATTAAATTAGAAAGAGTAGAGTTTTTTTCTTGAACAATAATACTTTTAGTTTTCGTTACTGTCATCGATATATAATTATTATAAATTTTATAGACTATTTTCACTCTAGCATATTGTATTTATATTTTTTATAATTTATTTAATCTTACAAATATTCAAAACAAAAAAGGACAAGTCAAGGTATAGTAGAAGAAATTAATCAAAAAATTAAATTGATTAAGAGAAGAGCTTATGGCATGACAAATTTTGAGAATTTTCAGCGAAGAATCTTATTAAATTGGTCAGTAATTTAACAATCTATCATAACTACTGTAGAAGAGCCATAATAAAATATCCTCAGAGTTAATATTATCTTGCTGATTCTCTATTAAATCATTACTTGAAATTCTAACATCTGGGCGATTTTCACACTGTGCGTATCCTCTCCCTTCTTTAAACCATTCAACAACACCTAATAATTCATGCAATTTTAGATTAACGGCTCTTTTTCTTCCTTGTCTATCTTCTCTAATTTCAAATTCAACATAAACGCCCTCACCGTTTCTTCCTTCTATTACCTACTGTAACTCTTGGATAATATCAGTACGATTAACGAAAATATTTTCTTCTAAATTACTGTTTGTTGGTTGAATAAAACCATAATTATTTGGTTTATTTGTCTTTGTATTTAATCCACCAAACCATTTAATTCTTCCAATAGGCATTGTCTTTATCAATTTTAAATATATTAATATTGTAACTTTAAATTAAATTTGTTTCAATCATATCTCGATATTTACGAGATTATCTATGATTTGATGCGAATAAGAAAAACAAGAATTATACTGCCAAAATTTGAGGAGTTAAGCCTCTGGGCATAGCTCGATCGAGCCGAGACACTTTGCGATCGAACATTTAAAGTAATTGTTGGGATTATTTATAAAATATTCAACAGAGATATTAGCTTGATTTAATAAGTTTTTAAGTCTTACCGACCTTCATCAAACTCAAATTATACCTTCGCCAAGTATAATTATCTATTAGGTAGGATAATTCACTGTTTATTGTCAATTATTATGAGTATAGGCGATCGTTTTAATCAGTTTGTTGGTAAAACTAGATATGTAGTTTCAAGAATTTTTATTCATTTACAAGGTAAAGAAGTTGCACCCCTATTAGGGATATTAAACCAAAATGCTAGAATGGCAGTAGATGCAGACGGTGATATGACAGTGATGGGAGAATCTTTAGTTAATACCTGTGAAGGAATCTTGCAATATCAGACCTATTGGCAAAGTGCCTCCAACGAAGGAGATGTGTTTTGGAATGAAGGAGATGCGGGAGATTTCGTTACAGATTTATTTACAGATTCAGCACAACGGTATCTAAGTCAGCCAGATTTAGCAGAAGTAGAGGAAAACACACCCCTATCTCTCCCCGTAACGGATAATATAATTGTTATGATCACAGTAGCCTTTGAAGGTGAAGTTCCGGAAATTGAAACTGATTTAGCTGATAGATCAGCCTTAACTGATGGACTGAAAGCTCTTATTAATCTTAATTACAAAGATAAATATCGTGCGATCGCCCTTCATTTTTCCCCAGCTAGGCTAGGAGAACAACTCACATCAGATCAAATATTAATCAATTTTCCCGAGCTAATTCCGTTATAAAAATTACAAATTAACAAATAAAATCCATAATGTTTAAGTCAATTGTTGCTATTTTTTTAACCATACTCCTCAGTTTTGGTACTGTTGCTTGTGGTTCATCTAATAGCGTAAATACCACTAATCCCACTAATCCCACTACTTTCACTAATAATAGTAGTATTCCCAAAAACAACATTGCTAGTGGACAATATCCCATACAACAAGCAACATTTAATGATGTTGACGGGGAATATACCTTAATGTTGTTAAATACCCCCGCTGGAAGTAGTCCCGTATTTCGCACCACTAATCTACAAATGGCAAGGTTAACCGATGAAGAAATCAAAAATGGACAACAAACCTTTGTGGAAATTAACGGTAACGAAGCAGTGATGCACCTTACAGAAGATTTCCGTATTGAGTATGTTCATAATGAAACTGAAACCGTCACCAATCCTCAAACGGGCAGACAAGAAACCGTTGTCGTGCGACAACAATCGAGCTTCTGGAGTCCTTTTGCTGGGGCGTTAGCAGGACAAGCATTAGGTAGTATGCTTTTTAGACCTCAATATTATGTACCACCTGTATATCGATCGGGCGGAAATTTAACAGGATTTGGTGGTTATGGTAACAGTTATGATCAAGCAGTACAAAGTTATCGTACCAATAACAATGCAGTGCCTTCTGTGGAAAAAAATCGTCAATCAGTGCGTACTACTGGAACTCTTAAAAATAGTTCAGGTAATACCATTAATCGAGTTAATACCAATAGTAGCAAAGGAACAGGCTCTGGAATAGGCTCTAGTAATTTAAAAACCAACGGCACATCGAATAAAGTTAGACAGCCAAGTAACAATAGTTTTGGCAGTAATAAATCTAGCGGAGTACGCCGTAGCGCTCCTGCCAGAAGAAGTAGCGGTTTTGGTAGCCGTCGTCGCCGTTAACTTGACAGAAAAAGATATTTGTTATGGAAGAATGTTGGGGAGTTTCTTCCCCCGACTACTTCCTTTAACCTAACCGACTGGATTAATCCAAAGTCTTAATCTTGAATATAATCTTCTCCAGTTTTTAATGCATATTCCGCACGCATAAATTCTCTACCTAAATAACCAGCATGATCGAACATACTCAGAGGAATAGGTGTACTTTTTTCTAAAAGATTAACACAGATTTCTTTAGCGGTTCTACCCGTGAAAGTTTGAGTTGCCATTCTGGGTTTACTACCTTTACAGGCGATTACTTCTCCCGTATCAGGATCAACGGCTAAACCTTTATCATTAATGGCGTTGGTGTAGTGATCGGCACAAATTAATCTATCTTCTCTGTTTAAATATATAATAAAGTATCCGTGGGGGTCTAACTGTATATCTCTTTTGGATAGTTCGTTATCTATATCGGTTAATGATAATGTAGCTGTCATAGTTGATTTTTTCAATTAATTACCTTTATTTATTTTCCATTTTTCCTTGCCATTGTGCAACTAATTTTTCTGTTAATATCTCGATTTCAGTGTTTTCTGGGTTAAGGTTAAGGATATTATGCCATTGATAAGGTAACTTAGAATAACCGTGATATAAGCCTAATAAATACCCTGATAAAATTATGGTTTCTTGAGTTTTTTTGACAAAATATTGACTTCTTTGTAAGGAATTTTCTAGGTGATAGGGATTACTAAAAAAGATGTATAAGGCTTGATAAATTTCTTGTAATTCTATGTCAAATTCGGTGTTAAATATTTCATTAACGATCGTCAAAGTTTCTTGATTTTTTAGAATTCGATCGAGCTGATTAAGGTTATTAATAATAGATATATCTTTAGTTTCTAAATGTTCAATTATTTGCTGTATAGGTTCATCAAAATTGATTCGATCGACAAGGATAAGATTAACTATAATAATTAAAATTTCGATAGCTTTTTGTTCTTTTTTAAGTTGGTTAATAATCTCTAAAGTTTCTCTATTTTCATAACTATAAATCATCAATGGAAAAAGCTCGATCGAGCTGTTATATTGTAAAATAGAATTTAGGTTATAAATATTATTTAGTAGATTTATAAAATGATTATTTTCACTAAAAATTATTTTTTCTTGGTGAAGATTAGAGCTTAAATTATCAGCAATTAAAGCAGTCACAAAACTTCCTAACACTTTATCTTTAGATAAATATAATAATTTCATGTAATATTTAAGAGTTGTAAAGATTGTTAAAGATAAATTTAAAGTTAATGTAATAAAAAATGCTATTCAACTATGAGAAAATAGTAGATATTTTACCTCTAATTTTTTGTGTAAAAAAACCCCTAAAAAGGGGCTAAAAACTCGTTTAATGTTTTTATTTTCGGAGAATATTATTTATTAACCAATAAACTCTTTACGAGGTGCAGAAACTCCCGCAGGGGTTTCGCCTTTGAGGTAAGCTAATATGGTATCAGCATCAGATACTTCAAAAGGATCAGTAGGGCAATTGTCAGAGAATCCGGGCTCAACAAAGATTTTTTCGATCGACATATCATTAACTACCATAGAATAGCGCCAAGAGCGAGGACCAAATCCTAAGTTAGCTTTGTCAACTAACATACCCATTTTACGAGTAAATTCACCGTTACCATCGGGTAATAAAAAGACGTTTTGAGCACCAATTTCTTTACCCCATTTGAACATAACAAAAGCATCATTTACAGAGACACAGATGATTTCATCCACACCGAGGGCTTTAAATTCTTCGTATAATTCTTCGTAACGGGGAAGGTGATTAGAAGAGCAAGTAGGGGTAAATGCACCGGGTAAGGAGAATACAACTACTTTTTTACCGCCAAAAATTTCCTCGGTGGTTTTGTCTTCCCAACGGTAAGGATTGGGTTGGATGGATTCGTCACGCACACGGGTTTTAAATACAACGCTTGGTACTTTTTCGATTACAGCCATTTTTATACTCCAAAAGTAATTTTACTTATAGTTACTTGATTTTTAAGGGCAAGTTTTGCCTTACATTTAAGAATAACTCTTATTTAAGAATTTGTCAATAACAAGAATTGTTTTATTTTGTTATGCTAGATTAAAGAGTATTCGATTAAAACTTTTAAAAATGTACGATAAAAATAGTATTATTCAAACTTTAAAATCAAAGGGTTTAAGAGTTACCCCTCAGCGATTTGCTGTCTATACCAATTTACTTAATAGGACAGATCACCCTACAGCGGAACAAATTTTGTCTGACTTAAATCAAGATGTGCCGACTTTATCTCAAGCCACGATATATCTTTCTTTACAAACTTTGCAAGAGGTAGGATTAGTGCGACAGGTTTTATTGGAGGAGGGGGTTTGTCGTTATGATGCGAATATTTCACCCCATCATCATTTTCGTTGTCAATGTTGTGGCAAAATTGAGGATATTCCTTGGGATGCTTTTTCTAATCTTACTTTAAATGGAGTTCGATCGGGCTTAAAAGTGGCAAAATATGAAGTGATTGTGGAAGGTAGGTGCGATCGAATATCTTGTAATACGAGCCACCTAAAACCTAATACCTAAAACCTAACACCTATCTTCATCAGAAAACTTTTTTATCCAACCCTAATTATGTCTCTGTCTGAATATCTCTCAAAATCTTTAAACACCATAAAAAGAGCGAATTGGTATCGTCAAGAAAAAACCATTACGGGGTTATCAGGGGCGGTAATTGAATTGGAAGGGGAAAAGTTAGTTAATTTTGCGAGTAATGATTATCTGGCTTTAGCTTCAGATGCTCGTTTAATGGAGGCTTCCATCGAAGCTATTTACAAGTATGGGACAGGAAGTACTGGCTCAAGGTTATTGAGTGGACATCGTTTATTACATGAAGATTTAGAGAGTTCGATCGCCCTGTGGAAAAACACAGAAAAAGCCCTCATATTTAGTTCAGGATATACTGCTAATATAGGCACAATTTCAGCACTAATGAGCAAAAAAGATTTAATTTTAGGAGATGAATATAATCACTCTAGTTTAAAAAATGGAGCAAAATTAAGTCAAAGTCAAGTAATAGAATATAACCATAATAATTGTTTAGATTTAATTCACAAATTAGAGCAAAATCGTGAGCATTATCGTCATTGTTTAATTATTACTGACAGCGTTTTTAGTATGGATGGTGACTTATGCCCTTTACCTGAATTGAGGCAAATTGCTAATAAATATGATTGTTGGTTACTAATAGATGAAGCCCACGCTACAGGAGTTATGGGTAAAACTGGGGCGGGATGTTTAGAACATTTTGGGGTAAAAAACGATAATATTATTCAAATTGGCACGTTAAGCAAAGCTATCGGCAGTTTAGGCGGTTATGTGGCAGGTAGTGCGGTTTTAATCGATTTTTTGCGGAATCGTTGCCCTACATGGATTTATACCACAGCCTTATCTCCTGCAGATACGGCGGCGGCATTAAAAGGTATTGAAATTATTAAACATGACTCAGAAAGACGATCGAACTTATGGGAAAATATGACTTTCTTAAAACAAGTATTCATTTCTTTAAATTTGAGCTTTTTCCCCACAGAATCAGCGATTTTGTGTTTAAAGTCAAAAAATGCAGAATCAGCCCTAAAAATGAGCTTAAAACTACGGGAGAATGGCTTTTTTGTCCCCGCCATCAGACCGCCTACAGTGTCCACCAGTCGCCTTCGTTTTTCTGTCATGGCAACCCATCAACCAATACATTTTACAACTCTTAAAAATTCGATTGCGATGGCATAGTTAAGTAAGTAGGCAAATTAATTGTATATTTACATGAAGAAAGGCAAGAGGCAACATCGTACTGAGAAAATTTTATTAATTTCAAAGTCCACAATCTATTTTACCTGAGTGAACTATAAATAGGGAACTTTCTTAAACGATCGTCAGTCTAAATTAATGAATTGTTCACTATTTTCAAAGATGAGATATGCTGATATAAGAGCAAATTAGGATAGATCTAGACTGATTTTGCATTTTTTTTGAAAATATACCATATAATCTAAAAAAGAAATCTTAAAAAAATATTAAGATTATTGAAGATTAAAAATGGTGTTATCACAGTAAGGAGGCATAAATGTTTATTCGATTAGCACAAGAGTATCGAGAATTTGTTAAGGATTTGGTGATGAATCTTCAAGCCTTAGCTATAGTATTAGAGAAAAGAGGTTATATTGCCTCTTGTTACACCTGCGGTACTCAACTAAATAGCGCCTCTTTTATGGTGAGTTTAGGCGACAATCACTTGATTCGTTTTTTAGTGTCAGATTATGGCATTACTTGGACAGAAATGCAAGACGATCGAGAGTTGATGAAGTTAGAAGGTGCAGAAGCCATCAGTCAGTTAGAAGAATTGGCTAACTTAGTCAAATATCAAATTAAATCCGTTGACAGCAAAGCTCCTAATTATGATCAAAGTCTGTTAGTTCACTAATTTTGAGCTATCATTGATAATTAAAGACATTTTTTAGACATTTTTCTATGATGTGAAGAAGAATTAAGATAGCTTTTTTTCTATCATAAATTGATTGTCCATTGTCAATTATCCATTGTCAATTGTAATAGCTTTGATCGAACAAGAAACTTTCCGCTTACTAGAATGGCAGAGGTTATGTCAACATCTCTCCACTTTTTCCGCAACTAAATTAGGTGCGTTGGCATCGCAAAATTTAGCTATACCGAATACTGTAACCGAAACTGAATATCTATTAGAACAAACAAAGGAAGTTTGTCAACTGGAAATGGATATTAATGCCAATTGGTCATTTAATGGTATTCATGATATAGGGGATAGCCTTGAAAGGGCAAAAATAGGCGGTATTTTAAGTGGTGAGGAGTTGTTAAATTTAGCCACAACTTTATCAGGAGTCCGTAAATTACGGCGAGTAATTGAGGATCAAGAAAATGCACCAACTTTACAAGAATTAGTTAACGATTTAAGAACTTTCCCCGAATTAGAGCAAGAAATTCACTATTGTATAGACGATCGAGCCGAGATCACAGAAAGAGCGAGTCCTTTACTAGGTGAAATTCGACAAAAAATTAAAGGTTTAAGAAGTAATATTCAACAGACTTTACAAGGTATTATCCAAAGAAATAATAACGCATTACAAGAACCCGTCGTCACTCAAAGGGGCGATCGGTTTGTGCTACCTATTAAAGCTAGTCATAGCGGACAAATTCAAGGTATAGTCCATGATACCAGTACCAGTGGCTCAACCTTGTATTTAGAGCCGAGATCGATCGTGGACTTGGGGAATAAGCTACAAACGAGCCGAAATCAAGAGAAAAGAGAAGAAGAAAGGATATTAAGACAGTTAACGGAGAAAGTAGGGGAAGTTTGGCAGGATTTAGAGCAATTATTGGCGATCGCCACCGCATTAGATTTAGCTACGGCTAAGTCTCGTTATAGTATTTGGTTAAATGGGCATCCTCCCGAATTTGTGGATTTTCAAGACGGGGAAAGCATTAGTTTAAGACAGTTACGACATCCCCTATTGATATGGCAACAAAAACATGAGGAAGGAAAAGAAGTTATCCCTGTTGATGTTTTAGTCAACCCTGAAACTAGAGTAGTAGCAATTACAGGACCAAACACAGGAGGAAAAACCGTCACCCTGAAAACCATTGGTATCATTGCCTTAATGGCAAAAGTAGGGTTATTTATTCCTGCCAAGTATCCTGCTCAAATTCCTTGGTTTAAGAGTATTTTAGCGGATATTGGCGATGAACAATCCTTAGAACAAAGTTTATCGACTTTTTCTGGGCATATTCGCCGTATTATTCGTATTGTCGAGGCTTTAAATGATCCCCCCCAACCCCCCTTAGTAAGGGGGGAGACGCAGTCGGGGGGATCAAATTCCCTTGTAATGGGGGAGACGCAGTCGGGGGGATCAAATTCCCTTGTGTTACTAGACGAAGTGGGAGCAGGTACAGACCCTAGTGAGGGTACAGCTATTGCGATCGCTATCTTAAAATACTTAGCAGAACATAATTTATTAACCATCGCTACTACCCACTATGGGGAGTTAAAGAGTTTAAAATATAACGACTCCCGTTTTGAAAATGCTTCAGTAGAATTTGATGAGGTGAGTTTACAGCCTACCTATAGATTATTATGGGGTATTCCGGGTCGATCGAACGCCATTACCATTGCGCAAAGATTAGGATTACCCGTAGATATTGTGACGGAGGCGCAGGAGTTGGTAGGAGGATTTTCCCATGACGTCAATGATTTAATTTCCGCCCTTGAAAATCAACGCAGAGAGCAGGAAAATAAACATAAACAAGCTCAAGAGTTACTAGCGAAAACCGAGTTATTTTATCAACAGGTAGAAGCAAAAGCCTCCTCTTTACAAGCTAGAGAGAGAGATTTGAAGCTACAGCAAGAGCAAGAAGTCCAAAAGCTCTTATTAGACGCTAAAAGTCAAATTGCCCAAGTTATCAAGGGATTGCAGAAAAAAAATGAACCTACGGCACAATCTGCCCACCAAGCGACAGAAGTGTTGAACAAGATCGGCGATCGATTTTTAACCCCTTTGAAAGTAAAATCTAGCTATAAGCCCAAGGTTGGTGAAAGAGTGCGTATTTTGAGTATTGGGCAAACGGCAGAAGTGTTAACAGTGGATGATGACACAGAACAATTAAGCGCTCGTTTCGGTATCATGAAGATGGTAATTCCCTTCACGGATATTGAATCTTTAGACGGCAAACGCTTTGAGAAAGTCACCTCTACTCCTGAGAAAACTAAAGTAACGGTTAATAAACAACAGTCTAAAACAGTAAATCAGCCTAAAACAGAGTCTAAGCCCGTGAATGTGCGAACTTCTCAAAATACCGTTGATATTCGAGGAAAAAGGGTACATTTAGCCGAACCTTTGTTAGAAAAAGCCATTGCCAATGCCACGGATATAGGCTCATTATGGATTGTACACGGAAAGGGAACAGGAAGTCTTCGATCGGGTGTCCATGAATTTTTGAAAAGTCATCCTCAAGTCAGTAATTTTGAACTAGCAAAACAAAATGATGGCGGTGCTGGAGTTACCGTAGTTTATTTAAAGTAGTGAAACGGACGGAAAATAAACTCTAAATTACTTAATCGTTTATCTAATCCAATAATTTTCTCGTCTAGTTTAGCGACACTAACTTTTAATTCGTTAACATCCTCTGAAAGATGATCAATTTTTGTTTCAAGTCTCATCAACACATCTGCTATGTTAACTTCAATTATCTGACTCATTTTTCCTCCGGTAATTTATTTATTATGGTACTAAGTTTTTACTTAATATATTGAGATTAGTTTTATGCTTGATACTTTCGATCGATTAGTGATAAAAACATGATAAATTATCCATTAATTATTCCTCATTCTTAATTCTCAATTCTCAATTCTCAATTCTCAATTATTTACTATGATTTATGATTACGCTATTGTAGGCGGTGGTATTGTGGGTTTAAGTACATCGATCGCTCTACAAGAAAAATACCCTGAGAAAAAAATTATTTTAGTCGAAAAAGAAAGTCACTGCGCATCCCATCAAACGGGGCATAATAGTGGGGTGATACACTCAGGAATTTACTATAAACCGGGTAGTTATAAAGCGATTTTAACGAGAAAAGGTAACGCTGAAATGGTGAAATTTTGTCAACACCATAATATTAATCATGATGTGTGCGGTAAGTTGATTGTTGCCTGTCAAGAAAAAGAATTGCCGTTGTTAGAAAATTTATATCAACGGGGATTAGCTAATGGTATTGCTGTAGAAAAAGTATCTTTAGCCCAAGCGAAGGAAATTGAGCCTTATTTAACTTGTTTGTCTGCGATTCGAGTGCCTACAGCTGGAATCGTTGATTATAAGCAAGTAGCTCAAAAATACGCTGAAATCTTTAGGGAGAAAGGGGGAGAGATAAAATTTAATACTAAAGTAGTTGAGATTAAATCCTCTGAAAAAGAGCAAATTTTAATCACAAATCAAGGGGAAATTAATACCAAATTTTTGATTAATTGTGCTGGTTTATATAGCGATCGAATCGCCAAATTAGGAGGCATAAATCCCGAAATGAAAATTATCCCCTTCAGAGGCGAATATTACGAATTAAAGCCCGAAAAACGCTATTTGGTGAAACATTTAATCTACCCTGTACCTAACCCAGATTTTCCATTTTTGGGAGTACATTTTACTAGATTAATTGATGGTAACATTCACGCTGGTCCTAATGCTGTGTTAAGTTTAAAACGAGAGGGCTACAAAAAAACAGATTTTGATTTAAAAGAATTTTGGGAAATTGCTACTTATCAGGGGTTGTGGAAATTGGTCAGTAAATACTATGCTGAAGGTATAGAGGAGATAGTTCGATCGATCAGTAAAAAAGCCTTTGTTCGTAGTTTACAAGCTCTTATCCCCGAAGTGCAAGAGGATGATATTATTGCTTCTCCTGCAGGAGTCAGAGCGCAAGCGCTGAGAAATGATGGTAAATTAGTAGAAGACTTTTTCCTTTTGCCCACGAAAAACGCGCTTCATGTGTGTAATGCCCCCTCCCCGGCGGCAACTGCTTCCCTCGAAATTGGGAAAGCCATTTGTAATGAGATAGGAAAGGGAAGTTAGAAATTAGAAAAAGTGAGGATAATCACTTATCATAAAACTTTGCGTCCTTATATCTTTGCGTCTTTGCGTGAAATTTTCCTATAATTATTAAGCTAAATCTGAGTTTGACAAAGAAAAAAGGCTTAGTGCTCGATCAAACTGTGATAGTATCAAGAAAAATAATTGTCATTAGATGAAGACAGATAAGTTATTTTACCGTATTTTTTTGAATCAACCCAGTCTAATTTCCGAATTAATCCCCGAAATTCCCGAAGATTGTGAGTTTGATTATAGTGCCCCAGTGGTCAAAGAAAAAGAGTTTCGTCTGGATGGATTATTAACTCCTCTAGTAGAAAATGAAAAATTTCCCCTAGTATTTCTAGAAGCACAAATGCAGAAAGATAGCGAATTTTATAGTCGTTATTTTGGAGGAATATTCATCTATATTCATCAGTATAAAGTGAAAAGAAATTGGCGAGGATTATTGATTTTAAACGATAGACATCAAGATTTAGGCTGTGAAATACCTTATCAAGATTTACTGAATGGTAAAGTACAAAGACTATTTTTATCAGACTTATTAACAGAAGAAAATTTAAGCGTTAATTTAGCCTTATTAAAATTAATTGTTACTCCAGAAAATCAAGTAGTATCCCAAGCAAATCAAATCTTAGCAAGTGTCAAAAACAAAGAGGAATTTAACGTCAAATTAGATTTAGTAGAGGCTATACTGGTAAATAAATTTCCAAAACTAACCATACAACAGATACAAAAAATGATTAACTTAAGAGAAGCTGACATCACCCAGACTCGTTTTTATCAACAAGTATTAGAAATTGGACGTACGGAAGGAATACAACTTGGACGTACGGAAGGAGAAACTCTTGGTATGACAAAAGGAGAAGCCAATATGGCTATTCGTCTGTTAACTCGGCGTTGTGGTAATCTGAGTAATGAGTTACAAACAAAAGTTCGATCGCTCTCCATTCCTCAGTTAGAATCTCTTGGAGAAGCATTACTAGATTTTAACGGTATCTCCGACTTAGAAAACTGGTTAAGTAATCACTCTGAAAATTAAGATTAGACGAGAAATTAGTTTCTTTATAATCTTGTTTGAGTTACATACCTAAAATTTAGAAGGCACTTTAATTTCTAATTCTTCATCAATGAATTAATCGAGGATCAAGTAAAGTAGCTTTATCAGGCTCTCTTTTAAACCAAGGTGCAGTTTTTTTACATATCTCCACTAACATTAACATAACTGGTACTTCGATCAAAACTCCCACTACTGTAGCTAATGCCGCCCCAGAATTTAAACCGAATAACATCACCGCCGTTGCGATCGCAACTTCAAAATGATTACTAGCACCAATTAACCCAGCAGGGGCAGAATCTTCATAGGATAAATTCATTTTTAAAGCGATAAAATAGGTGATAAAAAAGATAAAGTTAGTTTGAATAAATAAGGGAATTGCGATTAATAAAATATGCAAAGGATTGTTAATAATTAGTTCTCCTTTAAAGGCAAATAAAAGAATTAATGTTAATAATAAAGCTGAAATAGCAATAGGGGAAAGGTATTGTAAAAACTGAGTTTCAAACCATTTTCTCCCTTTATATCTAAAAATCCAATAACGACTAAAGACAGCACAAATTAAAGGTAATCCCACATAAATTAACACAGAAAGTACGATCGTTTCCCAAGGTACAATTAAATTATTTGCGGATAATAACCACTTACCTAAAGGTGCGTATAAAAACAACATTGCCAAAGAATTAACTGCTACCATGACTAAAGTATGAGCTTGATTACCATAGGAAAGATAACCCCACATCAACACCATTGCAGTACAAGGAGCTATGCCCAATAAAATACAACCTGCGATGTAAGATTGGGCAAGGGTGACGACTTCACCCCTAATCATTTCTGTTTCAGTGAGTAAGGGCGCAAATAGCCAACCGAGAAAAAATTGAGCAAAAATCACCATGGTAAAAGGTTTAATTAACCAATTCACCACGAGGGTTAACATCACAGGCTTAGGAGTTTGTATCGCTTTTACCGCCTGAGAAAAGTCAATTTTTACCATGATAGGATACATCATGAAAAATAAACAAATAGCGATCGGTATAGAAACATTATATATACTCATGGCATCAAGGGTTTGCGCGATCGAGGGGAATATACGACCGAAACCGATCCCTAACACAATACAAACGATAACCCATACCGTTAAATATTTCTCGAAGAAACTCAAGCTACTTCCTGCTTTTACCGTTGAGGAATTTATTTGACTATCCATATATACTAATCAATAAAAATTGTTTTTACATAAAAGATTTTTTAGCAATTAATAGCTATATAAGCTATATAGATCATTCTATCTTATTTCTTTAAAACAATAAAACTTGATTTGATATAGCTATTTTTTAAGGGATTAATCAATGTAATTATAAAGTAACTAGATAAGTACGATCGAAAAGTCTCAGAAAAATTTAAAATAGGAAGGAGTCAAAACTTTAAGTATCAGTATTAAAAAAAAGATGGAAGCAATTACAATCGGGATTATTGGCGGTAGTGGGTTATATAAAATGGAAGCCTTACAAGACATTGAAGAATTAACCATCGGCACTCCCTTCGGTTTACCGTCCGATCGTCTCATTACAGGAACTTTAGATAATACCAGAGTTGTTTTTTTACCCCGTCATGGCAGAAATCACCATCTTTTACCCGCAGAATTACCTTTTCAAGCCAATATTTACGCCTTAAAACAGCTAGGAGTTAAGTATATCCTCTCCGCTTCAGCAGTCGGCTCATTACAAAAAGAAATTAAACCCTTAGATTTTGTTATACCTGATCAGTTTATCGATCGAACTAAAAACCGTCAAGCCACCTTTTTCGGAGAAGGCATCGTTGCTCATGTCGCCTTTGGTCATCCTGTTTGTGGTAAATTAGGGAATACCATCGCCCAAGCCATGAAAAATTTAAACCTTCCTGATGTTAGCTTACACCAAGGCGGTACTTATATTTGTATGGAAGGACCCGCATTTTCCACCATTGCCGAATCAAATTTATATCGCAGTTGGGGAGGAAGCATTATTGGTATGACAAACTTAACGGAAGCTAAACTTGCCAGAGAAGCCGAAATTGCCTACGCTACTCTTGCCTTAGTAACCGATTACGATTGTTGGAATCCTGAGCATGATCATGTTACAGTGGAAACCGTTATCCATAATCTGCATCAAAACGCTATTAATGCCCAAAAAGTGATTAGAGAAACCGTTAAACTCATTGCCGAAAATCCTTTTGTCAGTGATGCGCATTCCGCCTTACAAACAGCGATTCTCACTCCCTTAGATAAAGTTTCCCCTGAGACGAAAGAGAAACTTAACGCCATTCTGAAAAAATATCTTTAAAATCTTGATTTATAAATATTTTGTCTAATTATGCTGAGGGGGCGCTTTGCGTTGCGAGGTAAGAAGCAATCTGAAGCAATCTCCTAAATCTTGATTATCCAAAATTCTAATAAAAAAAATTATGAAAAAATTATTAATTATTCTGTCTTTAACTGTTATTTTTTTCTGTAATTTTGTTTCTCCTGTCAAAGCAAATACAGACTTTGAAATTATCAATGTTAGCTTAGGAAATGAGCAAGGGCAACTAATATTTAGCCCCAATGAATTAAAATTTTCCGCAGGGAAAAAATATAAATTAGTTTTAGATAATCCTAGTCCAGAAAAACATTATTTTACAGCAAAAGATTTTGCCGACGCAAGTTGGACTCAAAAAGTACAAGCTGGAAAAGTGGAAATTAAAGGGGCAATTCATGAATTAGAATTAAAGCCCGAAGGTTTAGCTGAATGGGTTTTTATCCCTGAAAAACAAGGAGTTTACGAACTTTATTGCTCCATTAAAGGACACAAAGAAGCAGGAATGAAAGGCACAATTACGATTAATTAGGCGTTGCTGAAAAAGTCTTTTGATGAGGATAGGTGTTAGGTTTTAGGTTTTAGATTTTAGGTTTAAAATACTCATTTATTAGACTTCTGGAAAAAATTAAATTTTCGATAACTCAAACTATCGTAGAGACTTAAAAATTTATGTATCTACCAAAATTATGGTGGATGTCTATTAGATTTTTTTTAATAGTAAAAAAGTATCAACTAATTACTTTTTAAAAAAGCTGAAAATGTGTTAATATTTCTTAATGATAATGAACAAATATATTTTATTTATCTTATCGATCGCAAAGCTCCACCTTTGGTGATCAAAACTTGTTCACTTGTCATGAAATCATCAATTATATAATAAATATCATGGTAGCAATATTAAACGACATCCATCAAAAAATGCCCCTAACTCCCATTTTCAACCCTGCGGGAGACGATCGAATTGAGAACAGAACAATATGGTTTGGTAATACAACAAACTTAATGCAACTCAACGATGTTCGTTATTCATGGGCGATCGGATTATACCAACAAATGCGCGAAAATTTTTGGATTCCTCAGAAACTAGACATCACCCAAGACGTAACAGATTATTGGAATTTAACCAACGATGAGCGCCGTGCCTTCGAGGGAATTTTATCTTATTTAACCTTTTTAGACTCCGTACAAACTTGCAATATTCCTCACCTAAAAAGTGCCATTACTGCCCCAGAAATTAGTCTTTGTATGGCAGAGCAAATTTCTCAAGAAGGAATGCACAACCACGCCTATCAGTATATGATTGAGACAATTATTCCTAGTGATAAAAGAGATCAAGTTTATGATTTTTGGCGCACCGATAAAGTGTTATCCGCTAGGTGTGAATTTATCGCAGGATTCTATCAAAAATATATCGATAATCCCACTAAAGAAAATTATTTTATTGCCCTTTTAAGTGACTATTTATTAGAAGGTTTATACTTCTATAATGGGTTTATTTATTTCTATAATTTAGCTGCTAGAATGTTGATGCCGGGCTCAGCAGACATCTTTAAAATGATTAATCGGGATGAATTAAGTCATGTCAGACTGTATCAAAAACTTATCCCCGAAGCCATGGAGACTTTTAGCTATTCTTTAGATCAAATTTATGAAATGTTCGATACTGCAGTAGAACATGAGTGTAAATGGACTAACCACATTGTAGGGGACAACATTTTAGGTATTACAAAATCTAGCACAGAACGTTATACGAAATATTTGGCTAATATTCGTTTAAGAGCCATCGGACTTGATCCTCTTTACACTGACCCTCAGTATAGCAAAAGTCCTTATACTCACCTCGAAAAATTTTCTGACACCAAAAAAGAAGGTAACACCAAAGCCAACTTTTTTGAAGCCAGTGTCACCAGTTATATGATGTCTTCAGGGGTGTCAGGCTGGGAAGAAATTTAATAATAAATGAGATATAAGTTTGTAGTAAGGGTTTTAACCCTTATTCCATGAAATGCGATCGAAGTTTTAAATTTTAAGAAAGTGAAATCATTGTCCATGCACAAATTGTTGATTTTGTCAATTTTTCTATAACAAATTGATTGCTAACAGATTCATGTAAGCTAGTTTGCATTTAAGTTTACTGATGGAGGTAGGCAACAGGTAAGCGATGAAGTCATTTTTAAGACTTAATAAAAACGGTAAGTTAAATGCGCCTTAGCTTATTTCACAGTGGGTTATTGATTAACATTAAACTTCTCCATAAATTAAGAAAAGAAGGGTTAAAACCCTCACTACGAACAAATTAAACATCTTTTTTGGAGATGTCTATTATTTCTAGTGGGGTGGTGGGCAATGCCCACCCTACATTTAATTGTTTTTGGGTAGCAAAAATCTCCAACTATCAGGCTCAAATGCTTTACCTTTCAACATTCTATTCCAGTATAACCAAGGTAAGATATATTTTTTCACAAACCACATACTTTCTCTTTCTATGGTAGGATCGAGAGGAAAACTGGGTAAGGGTTTTTTATCATAGTCAAATTCTGCCATGATGGTTTTTCCATAACCCGTGATTAAAGGGCAACAAGCATAACCGTTATACTTATCTTGGGGTGTCTTTTTATTCATCAAAGCTAAAATGTTGGCTACTACTACTGGCGCTTCTTTGCGAATGGCGGCGGCGGTTTTGGAGGTGGGTAAACTAGAAGAATCCCCTAAGCCAAAGACGTTACTATATTTTTTGTGCTGACAAGTATATTGATCTACATCCACCCAACCTTGTTCGTTGGCGATCGAACTTTGTTTGATAAAATCATAGGTAGTCATGGGTGGAGAAACGTGCAACATATCATATTTGATAGTTACAGTATTGCCATCACCCGAAGTAAATACGGCTTCTTTGGTGTCTCCTTTAATCTCGATGAGGTTATGATTATATTTGACATCGATATTTTTTCGATCGACAATTTTCTCTAAAGGAGTACAATAGGCAGGTACACCGAACATTTTACCCGTAGCGTTACCATAAACTACTTTGGTTTTTTCCCTAACTCCCTGACGAGTGAAGGCTTCTTCCGCTAAATACATAATCTTTTGAGGTGCGCCCGGACATTTTATCGCCCCAGCCGGAAAGGTAAATAAAGCAGTACCACCTTTGAAATTTTGGATTAGTTCCCATGTATAAGGAGCAGTTTCTTTTGTATAGTTAGTGGTGACACCATCTTTACCTAAAGACTCCCTTAAACCCTTGATTTTATCCCAATCGATGGTAATACCGGGGCAAACCACTAAATATTCATAGTTATAAACCGTACCCGTTTTTGTGGTGACTTGGTTATTATCAGCATCAATTTCATCGGCATAATCCTTAATCCATGTTACTCCGTAGGGAATCAAATTTTGTTGATGTTTGACGGTATCTTCTAAAAGATACTCTCCACCCCCTACTAATGTCCATGCTGGTTGATAATAATGGTTTTCCGATGGTTCAATTATAGCCATTTTCAGCTTAGAATTTTGCTCTTTCAGTTGGGCAGCCACCGTAATTCCTGCCGCACCTCCGCCAATAATTAATACTTGAAATGATTGATTATTACTCATATTTCGATCGAATTTAACTTAACACTTTTTAATAATTATAATTAGTTTAAGATGATTATTATTTACTTGAGAGATTTTGTTAATATTTCTTTATCACCGCTTCTTCATTCAAACTTTTTTTGCCATAGTAGATTAATGTACCGATAACTAAACCAACTAAGTATCCTTGAGGCACAGAAAAGGCAATTACAGCAACTAAAAAAGCAATCATTAAATTTTGTTGCGAGGCACTTTGATCCGCCATGAAAAGTAATAAAGTGAGAGCTTCAAATAGTAAAACTATGCCTAAAATTGGTAAGGGAAAAACTGCAACGACTTGGGTAAATACTGCACTGAAAAATAAACCAATAATTAAGTACATTAATCCATAAATAATTACTGAGCCACCAGTGCGCCCTCCTAAGCTATAATGACCTGCTAATCCTCCGCATCCATGACAAACGGGAATCCCACTAAAAAACGGCATAATCATATTTGCGATCGTATAAGTAAAACCGATCTTTTTTAAGGATACCTCAGAATTGGGAAAAAGGTCTTTCACCGTTTGATGAGTCGCAATAACGGAGTTAGATAAGGAAAGAGGTAATTGAGGTAAAGCCAGAATGACAAACCCTGTTGCTATATCAGAGATAGTCGGTTGATGAGGTTGAGGAAGACTAAAACCGATGTTATCAATAATCTCCACTATTTGTAAATCAAAAAAGAAACTATATATTATCCCCATACCAATCACCAGTAACCCCGCAGGAATAAGACTATTCTTGGGTATTATCACCATTATCCCTAGTGCCACTAAAGCTAAAATATATCCTTGTATTCCATCCGCCGTGATGTAATTTTTTAATGCAAGGGAAGCAAGAGATAAGCCCAAACCGCATTGAATACCCCTAACTACACATAACGGAATCAATTTTCCTAGCCAATGAAGACTCCCCGTCACGGTTAATAATATCATGATGAGTGCGATCGAAAGACCGCCTCCAAAAAGAATATTCGGGGATATTTTTTCACTAATAACTAAAACCGCCATGGCTTTAAGGGGTTGTAAAGGCATCGGTAAACCATAAATTAAGCCCGAAAAAATTTGCATAATTCCAAACATAATAAAAACACTGCCACTATGAAGATTAACCGCCGAAATCATGCCGACAATTAACGGTAAATCTGTGCCAATATCACCAAAACTTCCAGCTAATTCCTTTTTATTAAATTTGATATTATATGTTTCTTTCATCTAAAAAAATAAGTAATGATTTAGGGGTTTTTCTACAGTAGAGATGATAAATTAATCAGAAATAAAGAATAAAACCTAACACCTAACTGCCTAATACCTAAAACCTTTTTTTTAATTTTTAATTCTCTTACCAATACCTTGTAAAATTCCTTTGCCTATTAAACCAATTCCCTTACCAATTATTTCTGTAAGTACATAAATTAATGCCTTTCCTATGGTATTTTCTAAAGATTTTATCCCCTTAGAAAGACTATCTCTTAATTCAATTAAAATTGTGACAAACCAAGGCAAACCTTTAATGCTATTTAATTCTTCATGACGGGGATGAGTAATGACACAACGATCGATCCCTTGATAGCTTAACTTTAACATGATAAACTTATCCTCAAAAATATTTTGTGGAATTTCCCAATAGTGTTGTTGACGATATTTCCAGACTAAATTATTTCTAAACATTGCCACTTTTCTTGAGGATTTTAACTCAATATTAAATAAAGTCTGTTTAATACTCACATCATCATAAAAACGATTAAGAGTAAATGCCATCACAGAATTGGCTATATTGATAATAATATTTTGCCAAATAATTTCTTCTAATTGTTTTCCAGATTCACTATTATAATCATAAATTTGACTATCAATAATTAAAGATTTTTTATTTATTTGATAATCAATTATATCTAAAACAAAAGGTATCTTAATCAATGTTTTTTGTTGAATAGTAGTTGATTCCTTTAAGATTAAATCCACTAAATCATAGGCATTATTATTAATTGGTTGATAATATCTACTTAAAAATTTAATCGCTGAATTTTGCCAAATATCTTTGATAAAAATGTTAATTTTGTCAGGCAATTCTTCAAAGGCGATATTAATATTTGCTAACTCATTTAGTTGATTAACCCATTCTTCTAAAATAATGATCAATAATTCCTGTTTTTTTGATTCTTGGAGAATGTCAATTTCTAGTAAATTACCTGTAGAGTTTTTTACTGAAGCCTTAATTTTTGCTAAGGTTAAATCATAGGTATTTTTTGGGGTATCACTTAAAACTATCTCCCCCTTAGAATATCCTCCAGAGATAAGATTATTATTTTCATTAGTAACAGATGGTGATGGCTGAGAAGAATTATCATTGAGAGAGTAATTAACAAAATATTCGTAACTATTAGGCATCATTTGACTAATTAACCACTTGGTTAATTTTAATTCTCTTTTTCTTCCTTGCCAATATAAAGTATCACTAATTGATAGTTTTCTCCCCTGCAGATAGTCTTCGATTTTTTTGATTTCTTGTTGAATTTCTTTTAAGCCAATTTTACACTGTTTAGCAAACCAATTATTAATTTTTTGGGATTTAATATTAGCATTAGTAAAATTAAAATAGTTTTCTCCTTCTACGCACATTCGGAGAGTTTTAATTAATTCTTCAATGTCTGCATCTTTATAACAAAATCCTTTGATAATAGAAATATTACTCACATCTGGCATAAATCCTGATGATAATAATAGCACGATCGAGAGATCAGGAGATTGTCGATTTAATTGGGGAAGATAGTTTAAAAATTCTTTCACTTTATCAGGATATTTATTAATATCTAAAGAGATTAACCATAGACGAGGTTGATAGCTCGATAAAAGAGTAATCAATTCAGATATTTTACCTGTGGCAATTATGTTTATATCTTGATATTCTGGTGTTTTTAATACCTCTTTTAATCCCAAAGTAAAAATGGGATCATTATCTAATAAAACTATACTTATTTCATCTTTAGTCGCATTATTTACAGACATTTTCCAAAAAAAATTACTATTTTAAATCCTGATTATTTATACATTCTAACGATTTTTATATCCGTAAAAATCAATACGATAATGATCAACTTTTACCCCTGTTTTTGCTTCTATTTTTTCAATTAATTCCGCTGGTAATTCTACTTTAATATCCATAATTTGATTGGTGTCTAAGATATTAACATGACTATGATCTTCGCAAAAATTACCATATAATCTTCCTTCATGTCGATCGACACATTCAATAATACCATGACTAGACAGCGCTTCTAAATTCTGATATACTGAGGTATGACCAATATCTTTACCCTGTTGACTTAATCGATCGTAAATCTCTTTAGCTGATAAATGTTCTTGTTGTGACCATAATAACTCAAGAATAAATCTTCTTTGTCGAGAAAGTCGCATCCCTAATTCCTGACAGCGATTGAGGGCATTTTTTAAGGAGCGAATTTTCCTTTTCCTTGCTCCTGATTGTTCCATTTTTCTGTTCAACTCCTTGTAAAATCTTGGAAAATAAAATAAACTCATTACCACTTTAACTTAAGTAATGCCAAAAAAGAAATTAAGAATAGGCTTCACCAAAAATTAAATTTTAATGCCTAAAACTATTTACCGAAAATATAGTCGATGTCTAACAGACTTCGATCGCATTTGATCAAATAAAAACTTATGCACTATCTGAAAAATGTCATTAATTATTGCGGGGGAAAGAAGCGGAGTTGGCAAAACTACCATTACTTTAGCTTTGTTATCCTATTTGAAATCTCAAGGGAAATCAGTACAATCTTTTAAAGTAGGACCAGATTATATTGATCCTATGTTTCATACAGCTATTACAGGTTTACCCTGTCGTAATCTTGATCCCATTTTAACCTCTGAAGACTACGTTCGATCGAGCTTTTATCATCACCAAGCACAAATTAACATTATTGAAGGGGTAATGGGGTTATATGATGGTGTGCCAAATACAGATTATTTCGCTTATGGTAGTACTGCTCATATTGCTAAATTATTGCAAATTCCTGTTATTTTAATTGTGGATTGCAGTAAATTAAGTACCTCTATTTCTGCTATTATTTCTGGATATGTTAACCTCGATAAAGATGTAAAAATTGTCGGTGTTATCTTAAA
The DNA here is from genome assembly GCF_000332235.1 of Geminocystis herdmanii PCC 6308. Classification (NCBI taxonomy): domain Bacteria; kingdom Bacillati; phylum Cyanobacteriota; class Cyanophyceae; order Chroococcales; family Geminocystaceae; genus Geminocystis; species Geminocystis herdmanii. Next base: position 3,072,219 of record NZ_CM001775.1, read on the forward strand.
TAAAGTCGGTAGTGAAAAGCATTTATCTTTGTTAAAAGAAGGGGTTAAATTATGTCAAATTCCCGTTTTTGGAGTGTGGTTTCGATCGCAAAATATTGAATTGCCTTCCCGTCATTTAGGCTTAATTCCCACTGGAGAAATTACTAATCATCAAGAGATTTTTCAACAATTAGCAACTCTTGCTCAACATAATTTTAATTGGGAATTATTAACACCATATCTTGAAAACACAGATTTAGTAAATAATTATAATGCCTCTTATTTTATCTCTCATAATAATCTTAAATTAAGAGTTGCGATCGCCTATGATAAAGCCTTTAATTTTTATTATCAAGATAACCTTGATATTTTAGAAAATTTAGGAATAGAATTAGTCTTTTTTAGTCCTCTTAATGATGAGAAGATTCCCGATGATATTCATGGAATATACCTAGGAGGGGGATTTCCAGAAGTTTTTGCCGATGAATTAGCTCAAAATTATTCCATGAAAAATTCTTTAAAACAAGCGATAAATAAAGGAATTTTTACCTATGCAGAATGCGGAGGTATGATGTATTTATCCGAAAAAATAATTGATTTTAATGGTAAATCATGGGAAATGATCGGGGTTTTGCCTAATACTGCTACTATGGATAAAAAATTAACATTAGGCTATCGAGAAGCCAATATTTTGACGAATTATAACATTTTAATAGATAATTTTACTCTCAAAGGTCATGAATTTCATCGAGCAAAAAATTCTTCTATTCCTATATCTCCTATACTCGAAATAAAAGATTATTATACACAACAAATAATCTCCTATCAAGGATGGAAAATGAAAAATGTTTATGCTTCTTATTTACATTTACATTTTGCTAATTATATTTCTTTAATTGTCAATATTTTAAAAAAACAAATAATTTAAACAGCTGATAAAATGTAAATAAATTCTAATTTAATACAGTTATTGAAAATAATAAAGCTATTATTAAAACTTTGATATTTTTTTGTACAAATAGATTGTCTTAAATTAACATTGGCTATTAACAATAAAATAAATTTGATTGCTAGATGATAATTTTGACTCATTCAACGGTTTAATTTATATAGTCTATTTTTTATGAGGATGTGACTAATTTAACAAAACAAATTCAAAAGAAAAAATTATGTCCTCAATTTGATCATTAAAATATTGAGCTTGAGTATAATTTTCAAATATGATGATAAAATCATCTAAAAATTCTTAATTTTGGATTGACAAAACTTTATTTTTGCATATTATTTCGATCGAATATTTTGGACAACAGGCATTATTAATCATAAGTTAATTAAACATGAGTAGTGAATTTAGAGAATTATTAAAAAAAATTGGTAGTGGAGCGCATACTCACAAAAACTTAACTCGTTTACAAGCCAGTTTAGCTTTAGAAATGATGTTAAATGGGGAGGCAACTCCAGCGCAAATCGGTGCTTTTTTAATCGCCCATCGCATTAAGCGCCCCACGGGAGAAGAATTGGCAGGAATGTTGGATAGTTATACTAAGTTAGGGGTAACTTTATCGAATATCAATAATTCTTCCTATCCTCTCACAATTTTCGGTATTCCCTACGATGGTAGAACAAGATTTGCACCTATTTCCCCTCTTACTGCTCTTATTTTAAGCTCGATCGAGCTTCCCGTGTTAATGCACGGGGGTACAAAAATGCCCACCAAATACGGCTTAACCCTAGCAGAAATTTGGAGAGAATTAGGTATAGATTTAACTCAATTATCCTTGTCTCAAGTAGAGAAATTATTGAATGATACCCATTTCGGTTTTCTTTATTTACCCCAACATTTTCCCCTAGCCCATAAATTAGTACAATATCGAGAGGAAATCGGTAAACGCCCCCCCATTGCTACTTTAGAATTAATTTGGCAACCCTACGAAGGGCATAGTCACCTCATTGCCGGTTATGTGCATCCCCCCACAGAAAAAATGATTCGGGAGGCTTTGTTGTTACGAGGAATAACAAAATTTACCCTCATCAAAGGTTTAGAGGGTAGCCCCGATTTAAAATTAGATCAAACTAATATTATTGTCATTGATTCTCCAAAATCTGAGGAAGGATTTGAGTATCTAAAAGTTAATCCTTTGCACTATGATTTAAAAGGTAAAGATCCTTCATTGTCAGATCATCAAGAATATTTTAACCAATTAAAAAGAACGATCGCTGGTGAAAATACGCCCTTAACTATGAGTACTATTTTAAACGGTGGTTTTTATCTCTGGCGTTGTGGTGTTACAAGCTCGATCGAACAAGGTTTAACTCTTGTCGAGAGTTTGATTAAAGAAGGAAAATTACAAACACAACTAGAGAGAATGGAGAATGGAAAATGGAGAATTGAGAATGAAGAATGAAGAATGGAGAATGGAGAATGGAGAATGAAGAATGGAGAATGGAGAATGGAGAATGGAGAATGAAGAATGGAGAATGGAGAATGGAGAATGAAGAATGGAGAATGGAGAATGGAGAATGAAGAATGGAGAATGGAGAATGGAGAATGAAGAATGGAGAATGGAGAATGAAGAATTGAAAATTAACACCCTAATTCCTAATTCCTAATTCCTAATTCCTCTATAATTTGATTTATTCACTATATATTATAGATTATGAGTCAAAGAACTATTATTTCAGGTACTGGTATTCCCTTAGTCGGTAACGACATTGACACCGATCGAATTATTCCCGCCCGTTTTTTGCGTTGTGTCACCTTTGATGGACTAGGAGAACAAGTGTTCGCAGACGATCGTATCGCCTTACAAGGAAAACATCCCTTCGATTTACCCCCATATCAAAAAGCAAAAATTTTAGTAGTTAATGCTAATTTCGGATGTGGCTCAAGTAGGGAACACGCACCCCAAGCCATTGCTAAATGGGGAATAGAAGCCATTATAGGAGAAAGTTTTGCGGAAATATTTTTCGGAAATTGCTTAACTATGGGTATTCCTTGTGTTACCACTTCATCAGGAAATATTAAAAGTATCCAAAACTTATTACAGGAAAATCCCGATATTTCCATGACATTAGACTTAGAAAATTTAAAAATTCAATGCGGACATTATAGTAGTGTTGTCAAAATGGATAGCGGTGCAAAAAGTATGTTAACCACAGGAAAATGGGATACTTGTGGTTTATTGACTAAAAATATTGAGCAAATCAAAGCAACATCGACAAAATTACCCTATCTTACTTGGTAACATTAATAATTTCTCATTCCTATAATTTCTCATTCCTCATTATTCTCTAAATATGAAACTTCAATCTCTATTTGTTGCCCTTATTCTCACTTTTTCTTTTAATAATATTGCCCTTAATCCTACTCAGGCACAAACAACCACGAAAACTCAAGTATCTTCCGAAAGTTCGATCGATTTTACCAACCTTACCAGATTTTTGAATGAACAAAATTGGCGTAGAGCCAATGATGAAACTAGACGTATTATCTTACAAGCCACCGGTAGAACTTCTGTAGGTTGGATTCCTCCTTCTGACTTACAAAATCTCTCCTGTAGCGATTTAAAAACCATTGATACTCTCTGGAAAGAAAACTCTAATGGTAGATTCGGTTTTAGTGTCCAATTCCCTATTTATGTGGATACAGGCAATCGCCCAGCAAGACTGGTGAGTGATGATGCTTTTAATCGTTTTGGCGATCGCATCGGCTGGAGAAAAGACGGAGATTGGATTATCTTCATCGAGAATCTTAACTATTCGATTAATGCACCTATCGGACACTTTCCTAACCCTCGCCCTGAATATTCCATTACAGGAGGTAGATTGCTTTATTCTACATTGGCGGGAAGAATGGTTGAATGTAATTTAGTTACCTATCAAAGATAATTGAGAATTGAGAATTGAGAATTGAGAATTGAGAATTGAGAATTGAGAATAAAAAATATTTTCCCCATCCTCAATCTCTTATCTCTTATCTTTCTCAAAAAACACTTATAATTAAAGCCAAGTCAAAAACAGGGGCAAGAATATGGTGACTCAATTAAAAATTGCCTTCCTTAAACTTGATCTTACCTTTACTGAAATTGATTAACTATTCAACATTTTTTTATGTGTAAGCTAGAATCACATTAATAAGCATTTTGAACAATTTAAAATTCGATCGAACTATAATATTTTTACTCCTATGAAAAAAAAATCATCTATTCCCCAAAATATTCTTGCTACCATGTCCATTTTTGCCCTCACCATATCGGGATGTAGTCAAGAAAAAACTGAAGCTCCCACACCCCAACCCATTCCTGTCAGTTTAACCACCCTAGAAAGCGGACAACTCATTAATAGTAGCGAATATGTCGGCACATTAGAAGCCGTGACAAGAGTTAATCTAGCCCCAGAAATTAACGGTAGAATTCAAAGTATTCTCGTACAGGAGGGCGAATTAGTTACCCAAGGGCAATTAATTGCCGAATTAGAGCCTACCCAACAAGAAGAAGACGTATTTGCCGCTTCCGCCAATGTCCAAAGTCAAATCGCCGCCTACAATCAAGCTCAATCGGAATTAAAACAAAGAGAAGGAGAAAAAGATGCCACTTCTTCCCAAGTCGCAGGATTAAGGGCGGATGTTAGTCGTGCCGAAGCTAACTTAAAGTCCACTCTAGCGGATTTACAAAGAGCCACTGCTGATTTAGAATTAGCAAAAGTCAACTTCGATCGCTCTAAATTCTTAGTCAATTCTGGGGTATTACCTACCCAAGATTTAGACGACAAAACCAGAGATTTAAACAGTGCCAAAGCCACTGTAACCGCCAGAGAAGAAGCCTCTCAAGCCGCTCGATCGCAAGTTCAAACCACCAAAGAATCCCTTAACTCCGCCCTAAGTAACTTAAAAGTATCCCAAGAAAGAATACAAGGAGCAAAATCTAATGTCGATCGAGCAAGGGCAGATATTGATCAATCCAGAGGAAACAAAGGTAGTATTGAACAAAACTTGATTTTTAACCGCATAACAGCCCCCGTTACAGGTATTGTGGGAGATTTTAACAAGAAAAAAGTGGGAGACTATCTCAGTCAAGGAGAAACTTTAACAACTATTACCAATAACGATAAATTTCTTCTTAACGTTAACGTACCCATTGAGAATCTACCCCGCTTAAAAATTGGTCTCCCCGTGCAAATTTTAGGAGACAAAAATACTCCCGTTGTCTCAGGTAGTATCAGCTTTATTTCTCCTTTGACAGAACAAAATAATCAATCTATCACCGTGAAAATCAGCTTTGAAAATGATGGTAGTTTCAAAGATGAAAAATATGTTCGCGCTCGTTTAATTTGGGATACCAAGCCCGGTATTTTAATTCCCACCAATGTAGTTAGTAGCTTAGGGGGACAAAAATTTGTCTTTGTGGCACAAAAAGGAGATTCCGATGCCCTCACCGCCAAACAAATTCCCATCACCATCGGCGGTATTCAAGGGCAAGAGTATCAAGTACTTTCAGGAGTTAATCCGGGCGATCGAATAGTCACTTCTCGTATTTTAGACTTAAGAAATAATACCCCCATTACGGAAGCCGAATTAACCTCCAGTAAAAATTAATCAACGTTAAATCATCCATGGAATTTAGTCATTGCTCAGAAGACTATTAAAATCAACGATTTAGACATAATACCTATCCTCATCAAAAAATCTCTACCTGAGTTAACAAGTAGAGATTCAAGCACTAGATAAAGCTAGTTAATTTAAATTAGAAAGTGAACGTAGTTCTTAAAGTACCGATGATACCATCTTGATTACTTCCTTGATTGGTATTTGTCACCCAGATAACACCGGGAGTAACAGAAATATTGTCAGTTAACTGATACTTGTAGAATGCTTCCACATGAAGGGGAACACTATCAGTACTAATACGAACTCGACGAGAGTTACCATTAGGATCAGTGACAAAGTAAGTAGAGTTAGCATTATAAGGCTGAACACCAGCAAAGATACCTAAAACGCTACCTTCTTTGAATAAGTCAGGGAAAGCAACACCACCACCATAACTCCAAATATCATCACTGCCACGACCAATTCTGGTTAGGCTAGTATAGTTGAAGAAAGCACTTAAACTTACAGCATCACTTAAACGCCATGCAACTTGAGAACCGTAAGAATTACTAATTTTATCCTTTTGATCAACAGTAGTACCCGCACCAAAACGACTACCCAAGAAATTATCTAATTGACTATTGCTTTGGTTAGCTAATTGAGTACCTACGATACCAAAACCACTTCCAGCACCACCACCGAATACTGGACTATCGGCTTTGTGGAAACCACTAACATAGGTGAAGCCTAAAGCAAAGGTATCACTCATGTTGAAGTTAACTTGACCCAACACTGAGTAGTCACCGTTGAACACCCCTTCACCTTGAGCAGGAGAGTTAGGAGAACCACCTGCTAAATAACCAATAGTTGCAGTACTAGGACCTAATAAACCTTCTAAGAACCCTAAGCGATAGCTGAAGGCAACCCCAGAACCACCACCGATACGATAGATAGGACTTTCAGAAGCGAAAGGACTTAAAGCACCATTACCACCGTCGTAGTCTTCAAAGAAAGGATTGAGAGTTGGAGCATAGTCACTGTGGATACCGCCCCAAGCCGCTAAATAGGTTTTAACTTCGGCATTTTCTCCTAATTTAATGGGAGCATAGTAAGCTAACCAGTCCACTTGTACATCATTATCTGCACCTGGGTAGAGATTAAAGGTTTGATTTAACACTGCACTAGGTCCAGAAAAATTTCTGTTTTGAACAGGTAAGCCACCAGTACGGAATTTATTGCTTCCATTCACATTAAATGCACCAGCGTTACCTGCGGATAAACGAGTAATTAAGGTATCTTCTCCAGTGAAACTGGTATTTAAGGCTAAACGAACACGATCAGCTAAAATAGCTTGGTTTCCATCTTCAAAGTTTTGAGTTAAAGCCATGATGACTTCCCCTTTCAACTTGGTAGTGGTGGAGAATTGGTGATCTTCTAAGAAAGCCACTCTGCCTTCTAAGTTGTCAACTCTTGCACCCAAAGCGGCTAGTTCAGATTCAAATTCCGCCATTAAGCGTTTTAGTTTTTCGATGTCTTCTTTCATTACTGATTCACTGGCGGCAATCAAACGCTCCATTTGTTGCATACAAGCGTTTAAACCAGCGGCAAATTCGTAACGACTTAAAGCACGATTTCCTCTGAAGGTACGATCGGGATAACCAACAATACAACCATAACGTTCTACTAAGCTACGGAGAGCTTCAAAAGCCCAATCGGTAGGAGATACGTCTCTGAGTTGAGAAACGCTGGTAACTTGATCTTTAGAAGAAGTACCGCCTTCGGCACTGTAGCTATCTAATTGATTGATGATTTGCACATCGACTTCTGTACTACCTTGAGCAATTTCGTTGGCTTGTACTTGAGTAGTAGCTAACAAACTAGCACCCACTAATAAAGGGGTTACTTTAACTGATTTCCAAAAATTCTTTTTCATAGTTTTAGTTCCTCACACATAATTTACTGCTACGGGTTTTTGTTAGAAAATAACGCTTTAACAGTTTCATAGTTTTATATTAGCACGAAAATATAAATTAATCACTAATAAATCTAAAAACTTTGTTAAGAACTCTTAACTTTTCTTTAACGATGCCTTATCATAGGCACTTTGGCATATTGACTTAAAATCAATGTCCGAACAATATCAAAATTTAGACAAATACCCTCTCTCCATCATTCGGAAAAAGGGTATTTGATTTAATGAAAATGTGGGTTTTATAGTTCTTTCAAACTTCTGACTGCTGAAAGGAATAATCAGTCATATTTTTAAACTGTTTTTAACCCAGCTTAATCATTTTTCCTGATTAGACAGCTTCAGCCCACAGCCGAGTTTGCTTCTCCAGAAAACCCACTCTCTTACTACTACTATCTGTCATGGGCATCACCTCCTGTTCTTCCTGAACGGCTTTTAATTAATTTACTAAAAACATCCTAGCTTATAAAATTGGGAATGACAACTGTTGAGAAAAAAAAGATATTTTAACTATCTAAAACTATTAACAACAGGATTTAGGTGGACAGCAGGAGTTATTATTTTCTGGTTTTTGTTTGTAGGCTTTAACGGTTAACGATCGAAATTCGATGTCATTAATTACTTGCCAAGGTGTCTCTTGACGATCGATTATTTCTACTTCTTGAAACCCTGCATTTTCAAACATTTTCACAAATAAATCTTCTCTAAATGCACCTGATATACAACCACTCCATAATTCTGGATCATTAATCATTTCTAAGGGTAAATCTCGATCGCACACTATATCAGAAATAACCGCTTTTCCCTCATTTTTTAACACTCGATAAATTTCATCAAACAGTTGTTTTTTATCCTCTGGTTTGACTAAATTTAATACACAATTTGACACTACCACATCGATCGAACTATCCTTAATTAAAGTTGCTTCTTTTCTGAGTCGATCGCACTCCGTTTCAAAAGCTCTTAAATCTGTTAAATTATGAATAGGATTCTCTCTTAACCATGACTCTAACTTATCTAAGGGTAACTTTAAATCTTGAATTTTACCCTTAATAAATTTAGTATTACCATAACCTAATTGATCATTAATTTCCTGTTGATATTTACGAGCTAAATTGAGCATTTCATCGTTAAAATCTATGCCGATTACTTGCCCACTTTCACCAACTTTTTGAGCAATAATATAACAATTTTTTCCTGCACCAGAGCCTAAATCAATAACAATTTCACCCTCATTAACATAACGAGTTGGATCACCACACCCATAATCTTTAGCAATAATTTCATCGGGAATAATCTCTAAAAACTTACTATCATATTCCGTAGGACAGCATAAACTAGGTTGATGTTGTTTTGCACCCATTTCATATCTTTCTAAAACCGATTTTTCAATGTCATAACTCATGATAATTTAACTCTTGAATACGATGGCAATTTTAATTTTATTCTATAGTGTTAATGTCTAATATTAGGTTCATTAAATCAGTTATAAATAAATTTAGATACAATTTTTGTTGGGTTACGCTTTCGCTAACCCAACCTACAAATTAATTGTAAGTTAATAGGCACAGATAGTAAAATCATCTCCTACCCAACAGGCTTTATCAGATTTTGAGCGTCTTGCTTCTCCCCAGCGAGAGTTAATACCTGCCGTTGTCAATCCTCTCACTTCCGCTACTCCCGATTTAATGATAGCCACACTAATTGAGTTAAACTAAGCCAGAACCTCACGATTCTGACTCGTCTTCAGAACGGAACGTGAAACTTTCGCTTCATTCCGCTCCTCTCCGATAAACCCCTTGTCATGGGTACGATTCAAACTACCATCTCTAGCAGTCTTATCATCGTGGCAATGTCTATGAAGTATTTGTAGATTGTTGTACATATCCTTCCCACCTTTCGATTTTGGGATAATGTGGTCGATTTCTAGCAAATCCTCATTTTTAAAGTTGAGTCCACAGTGATTACACTTCCCTTTCTGTCTCTTGAGTAATGTTGCCATTCTTGTTGATACTTCGGGGTGTTTTCCTATACGGGTTGTCCAATAAATCCAGTCTCCGTCAAAAGGCGATTTTTCTCCCTTGACTTTGATGTGTCTTTTAATTTCCGTTTCGCTATGGTTTAGGAGTCTCATTCCCTCTTCATCTCTGGTAGAAAACACCCATGTTCTTAATTCCCATGTGTGCCAATATTTTTTGGCAACCCATGTTTTGGATTTGTTTGGGTGTCTTCTTTCTGCCCATCTCTTAAGTTGTTGATACACCATGGAGTCACATTTAGAGTAAATCTCTTTACTGCACACTGAACTATAATAGTTCGCCCAACCCCTGATGATAGGATTGAGTTCTCTAATTAAGGCTATTTGTGGACTTGCTTTGTGTTTATCTATAGTCTTCCCAATCTTTTTGATATGAGATTTGATTTTATCCTTCGATGGTTTTATCATGGTTTTATATCCAAGTGGCACACCCTTAGAGTTATTTCCCGTGTGTGTTCGTCCAACTTCATATTGACGGATATTAAATCCTAGGAAGTCAAAGCCAGTGTTTCCTTCATACCGATTGAGTGTATGAGAGATACGGGTTTTACTTGGTTTTAGTTCGAGTCCTAAATCTTTCAACCAGTTTTCGATAATTCCCTTGCATTGGATGATTCTTTCAATATCTTTGTGAAGGATGACAAAGTCGTCCGCATATCTAACTATTGTGAGAGAATCCTTGTTGTCTCTTTTCGTGCCTTTCCATGTACCTGCAAACTTTTTAAGTTCTAATTCCATTCCATGAAGGGCTATATTTGCTAATAACGGTGATACCACTCCTCCTTGTGGTGTGCCTTCGTTGGTTGGGTATAATTGTTTACCGTCCATGTACCCACTCTCTAGCCATGATTTGATTTCACGTCTTAATTGTGGGTATGTTTCGAGTTTTGCAAGTAATTTATCGTGGTCTATTTTGTCGAAGCATTTAGAAATATCAGCATCCAGTACATATTTCGGCACTTGGTAAATTGCGTTGAATATTTGTCCAATTGCATCGTGGCATGACCTAGCTGGTCGAAATCCATAACTGTTCGGTTCAAATTTTGCTTCCCATTGGGGTTCTAGTGCTAATTTGACCATACATTGTTTTATTCTATCTTCCATACAAGGGATTCCCAGTGGTCTTGTTTCTCCATTAGGTTTGGGTATGTTTACCCTTCTTGTGGGTTTGCATTTACCTCTTAGTTTTAATTGACCTGTAATCTCTAGGCGTTGCTTTGGGGTCAAAGATTTAACTCCGTCCACTCCTGCTGTTTTCTTGCCTTGATTATCCTGAGTTACCTTTCTGGTTGCGAGAAGTTTTCCGTAATAGGATTTTATGAGTAATCTTTGTAAGCTGTGAACCAATTTGACATTACCATTTTGACTCGCTCTATAGATTCTCTTTTGTAGTCTAAATACCTGTTTTTCCACAACTTTCCAGTTTATGGATTGCCATGTGTTCCAGTTATTTAGTTTATCAATCGGTTTTGCCGTTGTCATAATTTTGCTACTTTATTGACTCTATACTGTTTATCAAAGTGTGTACGTCAGCATATCTTTTACATTACATAAAAGTGTTGGCTTCTTACACAATCCTGCCTCCCATAACCTTACGCTGGTTACTACTCAAAGTCTTCGACCTCTTTGAGAGATTATGGGGGGTTATCTCGTTCCCTATATCCTTCCGTCAACCTATTGATTGCGGTATTACTCAACCTTAGACTTCCTCTATCCACCGACTCTCTGTATTTGTCCCCAGTTCAGGAGAAAAAACCTGCTGGTACATTAGAGCTTTACCTTTTGGTCTGGCTTATCAGCCTTATTTAGCCAGTTCTACGTAACGGTGGTTCAGACGAGGATTCCTTCCGTAGTCATAGTTAATTTGCTCGATGGGATTCCCCTTTGGGCTAGGAGTTACCACTTTTTAACCGAGCTTCAGCGTATGGGATACCACTCCAAGTCGCTGTCGGCTATGCTGTCACGTTGACAATAACGGGTAGGGCTTTCACCTACAAGGATATAGAGTTGTCAAGGTACATTGCTGTTTTACCTTGCCTAGTTTACGTTTTGGCTTATTTGCCTAGACTTTTACTAGAACGATTCGCACTTCTCTACCGTAGATAAGTCCAGATTTCGCCCTAATGCTAAAACTACCATTGCCTCCAAATTGTTCAAAAATACACTTATCTCGGAATACTACTTGATTTGAGTCACCTTTAATAACGCATAAAGCCTCTCCAGCTTGAGCCGTTTTTTGTTGGGGCATGAGTAGAATAGCACTCAAGGAAAGAATAGGAATAATTTTTTTAATCATGGTTTTATTTATTTTGCATTACTCATTACTCATTACTCATTACTTTATTCTTCATCGGGGAAGCGGATAATATCATCATCCCCCAAATATTCTCCATTTTGTACCTCAATCATTACCAAAGGTACAACTCCCGGATTTTCGACTCTATGGCGAGTATTCATAGGTACATAGGTGGACTGTTTAGGCAATAACAATCTTTCTTCTCCATTGAAAACTACTTTAGCCGTTCCTGCTACTACAATCCAATGCTCACTACGATGATAGTGCATTTGAGTGCTAATATGATGACCGGGTTTGAGGGTTATTTTGTGAATACGGTAGTTTTTACCATCTTCTAGTAGCGTCACTGTACCCCAAGGAGGAGTTCTAGTGTATTCGCTTTCTATGATTGCCTGAGAGTTAGAATTAAGATTGTCGCTCATATAATTCTCCTTATTGCTCATCAAAATTAACTTAATCAATTATCGATCATAAACTTTTTCAAAACCGATAACATAAAATTGATTTAAGAGTCCGATCGTGGTGAAATTATAAAGATAGAGATTAGTTTCATAAATGCTAAGTAAAAGATAATTGCGTCTTTGGGTAGTTTTACCGATGAGAGTGGGTACTTGACTTTTCCCCGTATCAATCATTAAATTACATACTTGGCTTTTGATGGCTTGTTCTAAATTATTAGAGGTAGCAGTACAAACATTTTCTTTAGCATAGGTAATTAATTGTTCTGTAGCAAATAACTCATATTTTTTTTGATTAGGATTGGTGAGTGCTAACAGTACACCGAAGGCTAAAAATAAACTCCCTCCTATCACTAAGGTAATAGATAAAGGGCTTTTTTGTTCACGGGGTAACGGATTCATAAAATTTTTTTAATAATTACTAGATCATTTTACAAAAAATATGCTATAATGGTTTATCGTAACGGCGAGCGTAGCCAAGGGGTTAAGGCAGTGGTTTGTGGTACCGCCATCCGTGGGTTCGAATCCCATCGTTCGCCCTTTTAATTAATAGACTTCTCCAGAAAAATCTATTTGTTCGTAGTGAGATTTTTAATCCTTCTTAGATCAAATATAGTCGATGTCTAATAACCTTCTCCATAAAAAATCTTTTATATGTTTGTAGTAAGGGTTTTAACCCTTTTTTATTAATTTTTGGAGATGTCCAATAGATAAATTGTCAGTTGTGAAAACATCTTTGCATCTTTGCGATCGAATCTGATACTTTTTTGATTCAGTAATGAGATGATTAGATTGCTTCGTGTCAAACTAGGGAGATAAATTTTTGTTAAGTTTTATTAAATATGATAGAAAATCTGAGTTTAAGAGAAAAAATTGGACAGTTAATCGTTGTACGCACTACTGGTTATATTTTTGATCATCAAATTCGTTATCCCGCATGGGAGGCTACTCAACCTCAGTTAAAAAAGTGGCTACAAGAATTAAATCTTGGGGGGGTTATTTTGTTGGGAGGTAGTTGTTCAGAAATTGCCGATCGAACACAACAGTTACAGTCATGGGCAAAAACTCCCTTACTGATTGCGGCGGATATAGAAGAAGGAGTGGGGCAGAGATTTAGTGGGGCAACTTGGTTTCCTCCCCCTATGGCGTTATCAACTATTGCTTCAAAAAATTTGAGTTTAGCTAGAGAATACGCCCGAAAAATGGGAGAGATTACCGCTAGGGAGGCTTTAGCTATGGGGATAAATTGGGTTTTAGCACCCATTTCCGATGTTAATAATAATCCCGATAATCCCGTTATCAATATTCGCTCTTTTGGGGATAATCCTGACATGGTAGCCGATTTAGCTACGGCTTTTATTGAAGGTTGTCAATGTTATCCTGTGTTGACTACTGCTAAACATTTTCCGGGGCATGGTGACACCGCAACGGATTCTCATTTACATTTACCGAAAGTTACTCACAGTAAGGAGCGTTTACAACAAATTGAGTTAATACCTTTTCAACGATCGATCGAGCATAATGTAGATAGTATCATGACTGCCCATCTATTAGTAAAGCAATTAGATGCTATTAATCCGGCTACTTTATCTTTTTCGATACTAACACAACTTTTGAGAAAGGAATTAAATTTTTCGGGATTGATTGTTACTGATGCGCTGATTATGGGGGGAGTGGCAAAATATGCTAGTCAAGGGGAAATTGCAGTAAAAGCCCTTCAAGCAGGGGCGGATATTCTCTTAATGCCTGAAAATCCTGAAGTTGCAGTGAGTTCGATCGAACAAGCGGTTAAAGATGGTATCCTGTCAGAATCACGCATTGACGAGAGTTTAGCCCGAATTACTCAGGCGAAAAGTAAGTTATCTTTTTCTGAAGCTGATTTGAGACAAATTAGCTCTGAAGGGGATAGAAAGACGGTAAAGGAAATTTTAAGCCTAAGTATGAGTTATGGCGGTGAAATGCCTATAATAAAAGCCACTGAGGGAATAAATTTGGTAGTGGTGCAGGACTTGTTAAACTGCGATTTTCTCCATCGTCAAGTACCAGCTATCACTATTCCTGAAAGCTATGGTTATCAAACTCAAGTTTTTGATCAACGAAACTTACATCTAGCACAATATCATCAACAACCGATTCTCTTACAGGCATTTATTCGGGGTAATCCTTTCTTGGGTAATGGTGGTTTAACGGAGTCTGCCAAGGCTTTTTATGAACAATTACTAGAGTTTGAGGAAGTTAAAGGTATTATCATCTATGGCAGTCCTTATATTTTAGAGTGGTTTTTGCCCCGTCTCAAAAAAAATACCCCTTGGGTTTTCAGTTACGGGCAAATGCCCCAAGCACAAGAGTTAACTTGTCAACGTCTTTTTGATTTGTCAACAGTTCATGACATTAACAAAGATAATTTTTTGTAACAGAATTTACAGAAACCTTTGCAGTTTAAGGGTTTTTACTGAGATATGAGGAGAAAATGTATCTAAAGATACATTAAGCAAACCTGTTCGATCGTTCTTTGTTAGACTATATTAAGTATAAACAAATAAAGTTTACGGAGAAAAGCAGATGAAAACATTAGAAAGAACTGCAAAAGATTACTCCATCGAAATGATTAAAGACGAAGTTCGTCATTTAGTGGAAAAAGGTACTGTTAGTCGTCATCAACCAATTTATATTTTATGCCAATATATTCCTGCTAGAGAGTGGGTATGTGTTGAATGTGAATTAGAACAATGTGATTATTTATTAAGAGATCAAATTGGGGATTTAATTGCTTCGGAAAACTGGGATAACGACTAGGAATTAAGAATTAAGAATTAAGAATTAAGAATTAGGTGTTAATTCTGCATTCTAAATTCTTTTATGTCATTGCGAGGCACGAAGCAATCCTTTTTTTTATTTCTCTTGATAAATTCTGGCTATGGCATTAGTTAATCTTTGATTTTCTTCCTGTGTTCTAACAGCAACACGAAAATATTTTTCTCCCAATTCTGGGAAACTCAAGCAATCACGAATTAAAATTTGTTCTCGTTGTAGCAATTCTAACTGTAATTGTGAACTAGGAATGCTAGTTTCTACTAATATAAAGTTAGCACTACTAGGGAGGGGTTTTAGTCCTTTTATTTGTGCTAAATCATCCCTTAATTTGTCACGGCTTGGTTTTAACCATTGCCACGTTTTTTGTTGAAATTCCGTATCTTTTAAGGCTTCTATCCCAGCTAGTGAAGCTAAACTATTAACACTCCAAGGATCACGCCATTGTTGCCATTTTTTTATTCTATCAGGATGGGTGATACCATAGCCAATTCTCAGGGCAGGAAGGCTATAAAATTTGGTGATCGATCGAACTATAATTAAATTATCATAATCTGCTATTAAGTCAATTAAACTTTGTTGCTCATCGGGTGGTAGAAAATCCATAAACGCTTCATCTATCACCACTAAAGGAAATTCTTGTAAGTAGGGTATTAAAGTCTTTTTATCCCATAGTTTGCCTGTGGGATTGTGAGGGTTGTTGACTAATAAGGCAACATTTTTTGTCGGTTGGTTTAATCCTCTTGTCAAATCTTCTAAAGGGTAGGATTGAAAGGGAATATTAAAAGTATTAAGCGCTCGTTTATAATCAGCAAAACAAGGAGAAGGAAGCAAAACCCCATCTAAATTGTGGGCTTCCCATGCTATCCATGTTAACAACTCCGCCGCCCCATTACTAGGTAACACCCAATCTGGATGGATGTGATGATGTTGCCCGATGGCTTGACGAAATTGTGGATAGTCAGGGTTAGGATAATGATCTAATTCTTTTATCCCTTTGATTATAGCTTCGATCGTACTATTAGGAGGTCCTAAAGGATTAATACTAGCAGAAAAATCAACCACAGCAGAATTAGAGCAGTTAATGAGAGTCACTGCCCAATCTAAGTTGCCTCCGTGAGTTGGTCTAGTCAAATCGGGTAAATAATGGTAATTTTAAGCAAAAATCACCCTAAAAAGAGCGATTTTTGCCTATTATACAGGAAATTAGGCTTTAGGAGGTGCAACTCTTTCTTTGAAAAGTTTACCTGCGGAAAAAGCTGGTACTTTAGTTGCTGGAATATCCATTTTTTCTCCTGTTTTAGGATTGCGCCCTTCCCGTGCTTTTCTCTCACGACTTTCAAATGAGCCAAAACCAACTAAAGTAACTTTATCTCCAGAAGACACAGCTTCCATAATGGCTTCTACGGTAGCACTGATAACAGCATCCGCTTGTTTTTTTGTTACGTCAGCCTTAGCTGAAACTGCATCTACTAATTCACCTTTGTTCATAAATTGATCTCCGATTGTTTAACTTTGTGATCATGAAAATAGAGTATAAGAATCTTAATTAGCTGAAATTACCATTAAGTAAGTGTTTTACTCTTTTTCACACTAAATCTGATATTACATGATTAATCGCTGAAATGATTAAAAATTATAGTTTTTCTCTATTTTTTTACAATTTTTAGCTTTTTTGTTAAATAATGTAACAATTTTAAAAAAAATAAGCCCTAAGAAATGATCAATTAGGGAGTTGAGGAGACAACAAGGCAGGAAGATTAGGGAATATTTTGTTAATTATTAATTGTTAATTGTTAATTGTCGATCATAATGGGAAAATGAGAACATATCATGACTGTTAGATTTATGGATAATTTACAACTTTGGCAACGCTATCAAGATTGGCTTTACTATCATCAAGGTTTAGATATTTATGTCGATGTTAGTCGCATGGGTTTTGATGATGATTTTTATACCTCTATGCTACCCAAATTCGCCTCTGCCTTCGATTCTATCACTAAACTAGAACAAGGTTCGATCGCCAACCCCGATGAAAATCGCATGGTAGGGCATTATTGGTTAAGAAATCCTGACATAGCACCTACCGAAGAAATCACACAAGAAATTATCAACGGTTTAGCAGAAATCAAAGAATTTGCTCAAAAAATTCATTCAGGCACGATAACCACCCCTCAAGGAGAAAAATTCACAGATTTACTCTCTATAGGTATCGGAGGCTCGGCTTTAGGTCCTCAATTTGTTCATCAGGCTTTAGCACCTAATCAGCCTAGTTTAAATATACACTTTATTGACAACACTGATCCCACGGGGATCGATCGAACTTTAAGCAAGTTAGGAAATAAATTAAAAACAACTTTAGTTTTAGTTATCAGTAAATCGGGAGGCACACCAGAAACCCGTAACGGTATGCTAGAGATAAAACAAGCCTACCAAAACCAAGGTTTAGATTTTTCTCGCTACGCCACCGCCATAACCATGATGGATGATAGTAGCAAACTCTATCATGTTGTCAAAGAAGAAAACTGGTTAGGTTGTTTTCCGATGTTTGACTGGGTAGGAGGGCGCACTTCCGTATTATCCGCAGTGGGTTTACTTCCAGCGTTGTTAGAAGGCATCGACATTGACGGAATGTTAGTGGGTGCAAAAGAAATGGATATTGCCACCAGAAATACAGACGTAAAAAATAACCCGGGGGCTTTATTGGCTTTGTCTTGGTATTATGCAGGAAAAGGCAAAGGTGAAAAAGATATGGTGATTTTGCCCTATAAAGATAGTCTTTTGTTATTTAGCCGTTACTTACAACAGTTGGTAATGGAATCTTTAGGCAAAGAAAAAGACTTAAATGGTAACACCGTTTATCAGGGTATTGCTGTTTATGGTAACAAAGGCTCGACAGATCAACACGCCTATGTGCAACAATTAAGAGAAGGTATCCCTAACTTTTTCGCTACTTTTATCGAAGTGTTGAAGGATAGGGAAGGAAAATCCCTCGAATTGGAAACTAATATTACCAGTGGTGATTATCTCTCTGGTTTATTGCAAGGTACAAGAAAAGCCTTATATGATAACGGTAGAGATTCCATTACTGTCACTGTCAATGAAGTCACCCCCAAAATAGTGGGGGCTTTAATTGCTTTATATGAAAGAGCAGTAAGTATTTATGCTTATTTAGTTAATATCAATGCTTATCATCAACCGGGAGTAGAAGCTGGTAAAAAAGCGGCTGCCTCGATTTTGAGTTTACAGACAGAAATCTTAACCTTACTCGAAAAAACGTCTAATTCTTTAACCATTGCTGAAATTACTTCTCAATTAGGGAAAAATGATGACATTGAGTCTATTTACAAAATTTTACGGCATTTATCCGCTAACGATCGAGGAGTTATGTTGAAGGGCGATCGAATTTCTCCCAATACATTGCAAGTGATATACTCAAAATGAATGGAGAAGGTGAAGGTGGAATGGAGAGTTAATAAATAAATATTTCTTTTCTCCAAGAAGTCTAATCAGGAATTAGCAATTAGGAATTAATTAAGAATTTTTAACAATACTAAGATAATTAAAAAATGAATCGAACCAAACAAATTATCATTAGTTTAATAATCGGATTTTGGCTTATTTTAATCGCTGTATTTTCCATTCAAAATATACAATTAGTTAGTCTAAAATTTTTCTTATTTGAATCTATTCAAGTTTCCACGGGGGTTTTATTAACTCTATGTCTAGCGGGGGGATTTTTTTTAGGTTCATTGATTCCTCTATTTTTTTCTAGTAGTTATTACAATAAATATTCTAAAAATAATAAACAAAATAGAGTTAAGAAGAATAAAAAATTAGAGTTTAAAAGAGAGTGGGAAGAAGAAAAAGATCCTCTTTTCGATTGGGAATAGTGAATAAATTCTGTCGGTTTTACTAACATTTATTAATATTTTCCCTTGTCACGGTAATTTTTCTGAAAGGTGAAGGGAAGGTGTTAGGTATTAGGTATTAGGTATTATGTCTAAACCGTTGATTTTAATAGTTTTCTGACTTATTCAGTAAACCCTATTTAGTTCGATGCTTCAAGCTCTTCTGTTGTAAACTTTTTGTCTTTTATTGCTATCACACATTTGATACAAATATTAATTTTTGTATCAAAATCCTTGTTTTTTCTTGACAAAAATGTTATTATTGATATAATAGGAATATTTTAATTTTCAAAATAAATAAAAAGACTCCCATTATGATCCATACTTTTATTATTACCTATAAGGAGAAAAAAGTCAAGGTAAAAATTAAAAATAATGGAAAATTAAGTTAAAACCTACGAATGGAGAGAATAGACAATAGACAACGGAATGGATTTGTGCTTTATGGATTTATTAGGCTTAAAACCCTTACTACAAACTTATTCAAAATATGAGAAGTCTAAGTATCTAAAAGCAAATTTCTCAATTCAGGATTGTCAACGCCTTTTTTACACAAATTATTGAGGATTGCTATATATTGATAAGGAAGGAGAAAATCGTGTGAGAAAGAAAAATGACTAATCAGCAACCAGAAGATTGGGGTAATAATCCGCAGTCATTAAGTTTAAAGCAAAAATTAGCAACCATACTCAGTAAACCGCAAACTCAAATTATTTCCTTAGTAACGGTATCGGGTATTTTAGCAGGAGGCTACGGTATCACTAGATATTTAATTAATTCGGTGATTCCCTCTCGTATCGAAACAGAGTTGGAAAAAATTTTGTCACGGGAAGTTAATTTCGGTAAGGTTAGTCATTCTCTTTTTAATGAAATTATTATCGAAGATATTGAGATTCCTCCCCTTCCTTCTGATCCTAGTTTTTTGTCGATCGAGTCTGCTAAGATTAGTTTAGATTTATGGTCATTATTATGGCAAAGACAATTACCAATTAATATTATTGCCAATGATATAACAGGTTATGGGCAACTAGATACATTATTGCCTCCCGAAGACGAGAGAAAACCCTTTCCTTCATCTCTCAAATTACCAAGTCTTCCCGTAGAAACAAAAATAAACCTCACATTACGCAACAGTAAGATAGCCATTTCTCCCAACGCTATCACAGAAGCCGTCGAAATTGACAGTCGGGGAAGGTTAACTTTACTCTATGACAACGAAAATCAACCCTTAACTTATAACTTAGAAAATCGTATCGGTTTTAGTCGTATTAATTTGCAGGGGGAAACCCTTTTAGCCGACACCGCCAGTGACAACAAAATAGAAATTCGTTATCTGAATTTACCCGAAGTAGCTAGATTAATTCCGATGCTTCCCCTTGATTTGCAAGAAGGCATCCTTAACGGCAACTTAAAAATTACCACTCCTTCTCTCTCTACTCTTAATATCAATAATGTTGAGGGGAAAGTTAATCTACAGGATGTGAAAGGAAAAGTTGATATAGCCAAACTAGACTCTTTTGAGAGTTGGGAGGTTTTAGATAGATTTAACCTCAAGGAAAAAATCCAGAAGACTCCCCTTCTTAATCAAAACTTTCAAGCAAATGTTTTTCTCGACATCAAAGAGGAATCCCTTAATGTCGAGTATGCCAGTGTAAAAATAGGAGAAATAGATGCTTCCGTGAGAGGAGAAATTAGTCAACTGGGAGGGTATAACTTACAAGGAAATCTTAACCCTGTTAACCTCAACAAAGTTTTATCTAGTCTTGGGGTAAAATCTCCTGTCTCCATCGATGGTTTATTAACCGCCAATATTTTAGTAACAGGAAATCTTGATAATCCTGACATGGAAGGTAAGGTAAAAGTTGATAAAACTTTTGTCGATAAATTAAACTTAGGCAATATTGATAGTCAATTCAAAGGCAATTTAGATAAACTCACCATTCAACAAGTCACCGTTAAACCAGCAACGGGAGGAAAAATTACGGCGGGGGGGGTGATTAATACTAACTTTAATCAAAATCCCTTAGAAGGTAAACCAGTCGAATTAACCAAGATACCTTTTAATTTGCAATTCACCGCAGATTTACCCCAAGATGTCTGGAGTAACTATGATATTTTATCAGGAAGAAGGAGTTCGATCGAACCCCTATCCTTAACCATTAGGCAAATATTAGCTAAAGGAGAAATCAAAGGAAACTTAAACAACCCCCAAGGAGAAATTTCTTTTTCCCTTCCCTCCATTTCCGCCTTGGAAGAAGAATTTGCTACGGAAGGTAAATTAGTTATTGATAAAAATAGAGTCAATATAATAGATACTCAATTAGTTAACCAAGGAAACCAAAACCGAATCCTTGTTAATGGAAATGGAAACATTAAAGAGAAAACTTATGCAGTAAATCTTAGCAGTAACGAAATTAATCTGACTCCCTTCCTTTCCCCTTTGTGTCAAATCTTCTCCTTTTGTGATGAGTCTTTCCTCAATGTTAACTTACCAACCCTTGCCCAAAATTTAGATGTCAATATTTCTGGAGACTTAGCAGAAATTAGTCTTAATAATATAGATGCCAAAGGAAAAGTTAACCTCCTCATTGACAATCAAAGAGGAAACCCCCTCCTTTCAACATCATCATCCATTAATGAAACAGGAAATATTAACCTAGACTTTAACTTAGCTAAAAGTGACTTAAACATTAACACCCAAGTTAAGCAAATTTCCCTTAATAATATCCTCCCCTCTTTGCCGAATCTCGCTAACATTCTTAATAGTCAAATAACATTAAGCGCCAACACTCAAGACTTATTCACTCCTTCCCCTGATAATAATTTTGACAATAATTCTAATCATAATTTTCCTGTCAGTTTAATAGTTACTGCCAATAGTAAATTACAGCTAGAAGAAGGATTAGTTAATACCATCGCCAGAATAGACGAAGAAACCACCACCCTAACAGCAGATGTTAGTCAAATTTCTATTAATCAATTTATTACCAGTCTTCCCCTCGACATCAACTCTAGTCAAGTTAACCTATCCGCAAAAACAAGGGAATTATCTCAATTAGCTAATCAATCTCTTGATTCTATTAATTATGAAACCCTAACCAGTCTTCCCAGTCTCAATCTCACAGCAGATATAAGGGGGAGATTTGCAGGAGGAGATTTTAATAGTCAAACTCAAGTAAAAAACAGTCAAGTTTCCTTACAAGGTTTTGCCGATGGAATTTTACTGTCTCAACTTTTGCCTAATACTAATATTAATAATAGTAATGTCACGGCAGAAAATATTAAAGCAAATGTTTCTTTAACTTCTAGTGTTTCTGATTTAGTCACTTTTACCCTTAACTATCTTGACAATCAAACTTTTTCCTCTCTACCAAGTCTTAATCTTTCTACTGATATAAAAGGAAGGTTGGCGCAAGGAAATTTTAACAGTGAAATCCTTGTCAGAAATAATCAACTTTCTTTAGAAGGGGTTGCCAATGGAATTTCTTTTTCTCAACTATTCCCTAAGAGTAACCTTAAAGTTAATAATCTTAACGGGAGTCTTTCCCTTGCCTCCAGTGTCTCCGACTTATTCTCTTTTGCTACTAATTATGTCGATAACCAATCCCTCTCACCAATACCAAGTCTCAATCTTAAAATAGATGGTAATGGTAATCTTGCCCAAGGAAAAGTTTTAGTTTCTACAAGGGTTAATAATAATCAATGGCAAAGTCGCATTAATACTCGCAATGTCAATTTTGAGACTTTAAATCAACAATTGTCTTTAATTAGTCAATCCTCCAATATTAATCTTGCTAATTTAGACAACATCAATGGTGAAATAAATCTCTCAGGGAGTCTTCTTCCTGTTTTAGCCAACAATGCTTCTTTAGCTATTAATATAGACTCGGCTAATTTTGATACTGGAAAAAATACTCTCAAAGGAAAAGGTAACTTTTATTTAGTCAATCTCTTTTCTTCCCCTGACATCAATAATTTACAGTTACAGGTGACGGCTAATTCTAATCTGAATATTATCCCTATTAATCAACTTCTGGCTTCGGCTTCTTCTGAAGATAAGGAGGGGTTTCGTTTTCTGCCAACTTCTATCGATTTAGATGGTAGGGTAAATTTTCAAGGAGTCGTCAAAGGAAACCAGTTATTAAGTAATCCTCTTGCTGAAAATAATTTGGATATTCAGGGTGACTTAATTTTGAGTAACTTTAATGTGAATCAACTGGGTTTTGAATCTGAGTTAAAGGGAAAACTTACCGCTAACTCCTCTCTGATTAACTTAGACTTGCGAGGAAAGGAGGATGTCATTGCCATTTCTTTGCCTAGGGGAAATGTTAACCTTACGCCAATTAACTTAACTACTCCTTTCTTTCCTTCTCACATAGAAATAAAACAAGGGAGAGATTCTGGTTTTTCCCTTCTCGGTAAACGTATCGATAATCAATTTAATCTTGTCTTCTCGGATTTTGCTTTAGAAACTCTGGCTTTGCAACCTGCGGTTAACTATGGGGTGAAAGGAAAACTTAAGGGGGTTTTGTCTTCGGATATAACTGTCAATCTCTCGGATTTTTCGGCTACTGGCAATGTCTCTTTAGATTCCTTCGGCTTAGGGAATATCATCGCTAATAATTTTTCTACTAATTTTAATTTTGCTAATAGCATCGCGCAGTTGGAAAATGCAAGGTTGAGTTTTGCTAATACTAACTATGATTTGGAGGGTAAATTTAATTTTGCTACTCAAGTGGTGGAGGGAAGAATGGCTTTAGAGGGTAGGGTGGAGGATATTTTTGCGACTTTGCAAATTTCTGATGTGGATACCCTCACGGCTTTACTTACCCATTGGCAAACTGGTGATGTCTTCGCTTCTGCTGATAATATACCCCCTGCCTCCGTTGGTGATGATAAGGATTCCATCAAAGCCCAAGTTAATCTTTTATATATAATAGATCAGCAAATTCGATCGATGGCGCGAGATTTGCAGTCGGGTAAAATTCCTAACGACTTAGACATCCGTGGCAAATATCAAGGGGAAATCCTCCTCGCCGGTAAAATAACCTCCCCCGAAGTCAATATCAACTTTCAAGGCAATCAATGGCAATGGCTACCGCAACAAAATTTTGCGAATATCGTGGATTCCCTCGGCTTGGTAATCGAAGAAACCCAATTTATCCCCATCGAAAAAATTGCCTTAAAGGCTTCGTGGCGAGATCAAAATTTCGCTGTGCAACCCTTTGAATTAAGCATCGCAAATAGTCAAGTTTTCTTCGCAGGAAATCTCTCGACAACTTCCCAAGCTGGAGATTTTAAAGTTGTTGATTTTCCTTTAGACTTTCTAGAAAATTTTGTTAAATTTCCAGTGGATTTAGACAGTTTAATTAGTCTCGATGGTAAGCTGTCTGGAGATATTTTTGATCCTCAAATTATTGGTAATGTAGCTTTAAAAAATACTGCTTTAGATGGTGCAATTATTGATGAAGAAATTAAGGGAATTTTTGCCTATAATAATCATGAATTAAAGGTAAGCTCGATCGAAAATCAAAACATCGAAATAAATGCCTCAATCCCTTACCATCCTTTAGTTATAGAAGATAAATCAGCCTTTATTACCGTGAAAGTAGATACCGATCGAGTGAAAATATTAGATATAATTACTCAAGGTAAAATGAGCTTAAATAGTGGTAATATTTCTTCTGATTTAAGTTTGGAAATAGCCTCAATAAATCAATTAATTAATAACTTTAAACCTGAATTAATTAGTCTAGGAGGTGAGGTTAATTTTGATAATGCAGTGGTGAATGCAGTAGGAGTAAATAACACTATTAATTTAACAGGAAAAGTTAATATTGAGCAAGAAAATCAGGTATTAAATATAGAAGAATTAAAAGGAATAATTGATAATGCAGATATAACGATCGTAGGAAATTTACCCCTATTTAATCCTATCAATAATAACGAAAATCCTCTATCAATCAAAATTTCTAATCAAAAAATAGCCATAGAAAATCTCTATACAGGGAAAATTCAAGGAGACATAACTGTTAATGGTACAGCCTTTACTCCCGAAATCGGAGGTTATGTGAGTTTAAATAATGGTAACTTTGTTTTACCTGACAGAGAAAATCTCCCTTCAACTTCTAATGGCAATAACAATAGTTTAGGCATAGGCAATAAATGGTTAGGAGACACTTCCGCCTCTAACAAGGGTATTTTTCAACCTCAATTGACAGATTTTACCTTAAAAATTGCCGATGGGCAATTAGCAGAATGGAACTTATATCGCTTTCTATTTGGGGGTGAAGTAACAGTTAACGGGGGATTGTATAATTGGCAAAATCTAAGGGCTGACGGTGCAATAAACCTTCGTAGAGGGCAGATTTACTTAGGGGGTGCAAATCCGTTGGCAGTTTTGGGTTCTAACACAGGATTTGGACAGACTACATTTTTCTTATCTCGTACTAATGAGAATAGTATCACCTTTCGTCCCGATGGAAATATCCTCAATCCTCAGATAGATATAGAAGTACAAGCTGATATTGTGGACTATTCTCGACAATTACCTACTAACAATAGAAACGAAGTACTTGATCCTATTGTAAGGGGGGGAAGGGGAGAAAATATACAAGTGGTGTTAAGAATAGATGGGGGATTGGCGCAATTATTACCAGTATTGTCTGGAGGTATTGATGATTATTGTCGCATCAAGACAACTACCCCCATTGCTGAAGAAATTAAACTGTCTTCCTCTCAATTAAATGAGGTAGCGCAATGTGTTAATTTAGCGGCATTAAATCAAAAGGGTACAAATTTAAACCTATTAAATTCTCCTCTTGTGTCTCTGCGCAGTATTCCAAATCGTAGTGAAGGAGAGTTAATTAATTTGATAGTAGGGGGGCAATTATTAAATTTAGCGACTCAATTGCAAGATTTAAGTGGTCAAGATTTATTTGAAAATGGTTTAGTTCAGTTTATTCTTGTACCATTAACTAATAATATCAGTTTTGGTATTAATGAAAAAGTGAGTACTTGGGGTAAACCTTTGGGCATGAAAGATTTAAGGATTTTTCCTTTAGTGGAGGGGGTTTATGAGGTGAAGGAAGATTCTAACGTCACAGTATCCTATGATTATATTTATGGGGAATATAAGGTGCGTTATCAGATGCGATTTTAAAGGATGAGTGTCAATATTTGATCATTATCTGCCTTTTTCCCCTATACTAAAGGTATCCTGTGTAATAAAAGGATAAAAAATCAGTAAATTAGTACTTAATACCCAAAAGGTTGAAGAATTTGCCGTGAGTCATTCCGCCACTTTAACACTCAGTTCGATGTTGCAACAACAAGTATCGGACACAAACCGTTTAAGATTGTTTTCCGGTTCAGCCAATATTGGTTTAGCTACGGAAGTAGCTCGATATTTAGGCATGGATTTAGGTCCTATGATTCGCAAAAGATTTGCAGACGGAGAATTATATGTCCAAATTCAAGAATCGATTCGAGGTTGTGATGTCTATTTAATCCAACCTTGTTGTAATCCCGTCAATGATAATCTGATGGAGTTGCTAATTATGATTGATGCTTGTCGTCGAGCATCAGCACGGCAAATAACAGCAGTTATCCCTTATTATTCTTATGCTAGAGCCGATCGAAAAACGGCTGGTAGAGAATCTATTTCTGCCAAATTAGTTGCCAATTTAATCACTAAAGCCGGAGCTCATCGAGTTTTAGCGATGGATTTGCATTCAGCCCAAATTCAGGGTTATTTCGACATTCCCTTAGATCATGTCTATGGTTCGCCTGTAATTCTCGATTATTTCCAACAAAAGCGTATTGAAGATTTAGTTGTGGTATCTCCTGACGTTGGTGGAGTTGCCAGAGCGAGAGCCTTTGCGAAAAAATTAGATGATGCACCTCTTGCCATTATCGACAAACGCCGTCAAGCTCATAACGTAGCAGAAGTGATGAATGTTATCGGCGATGTTAAGGGCAAAAATGCCATTTTAGTGGATGACATGATTGATACAGCGGGAACATTATTAGAAGGTGCAAGACTCTTGAAGAAAGAAGGAGCGAATAAAATATATGCTTGTGCTACTCATGCCGTGTTTTCTGGTCCTGCGGTATCTCGTCTTTCCAGCGATGTCTTTGAAGAAGTCGTGGTAACTAATACTATTCCGATTCCTTTGGATAACTATTTCCCTCAATTAAAAGTGTTATCGGTGGCAAATCTTCTGGGAGAAACCATTTGGCGGATTCATGAGGATAGCTCTGTTAGTATCATGTTTCGATAAAGTGAGGAGTTAGGAGATAGAAGATAGGAGACAGTAAGAGGATTAAAATATCTTAGTTTCAAATTCTCAATTCTTAACGCTCCAACACTCTAACTCCTCAACAGCTAAATTAACTCACATTGTGCATGGTGTCTCAATAGATGATCGCACAACACAAGGGCAACCATAGCTTCTACCATGGGGACTGCTCTTGGTAATACGCAAGGATCGTGCCTTCCCTTTGCTGCTAGGGTGGTTTCTTCTCCTTCCTTACTAACGGTATTTTGTTCTTTGCCAATGGTGGCGGTAGGCTTAAAGGCGGCCCTTAGCACGATGTTTTCACCGTTACTGATACCCCCTTGAATACCGCCCGATCGATTCGTCTTAGTACGGGTGTTTCCCTGTTGATCAAGATAAAATTCGTCATTGTGTTGGCTACCTGTAAGGGTTGTACCGTGAAAACCTGAGCCGATTTCAAAGCCTTTGGTAGCGGGTAAAGACATAATCGCTTTTGCTAAATCTGCTTCTAGTTTATCAAAAACTGGCTCTCCTAATCCTTTGGGTAAGTTTCTGACAACACACTCCACAACACCGCCTAGAGAGTCTTTTTCTCGGCGTATATCGTCAATGAGGTTGATCATTTTTTCGGCACATTCTTTGTCAGGGCAACGAACTATATTACTTTCTACTTGTTCAATAGTTACAGTATGTTCATCGACTACGGCTTCTAAGTTTTTAATACTTTTTACATAGGCTATAATTTCGACTCCTGCTATTTGATGGAGGATTTTTTTTGCGATCGCACCTGCGGCTACTCTACCGATAGTTTCTCGGGCAGATGATCTTCCGCCACCTTGCCAGTTACGAATACCATACTTAGAATCATAGGTAGCATCAGCATGGGAGGGGCGATATTTTACTGCCATTTCGTCATAGTCGCTCGATCGAGCATCTTTATTTCGGACTAAGATGGCGATAGGAGTGCCTAAAGTTTTGCCTTCAAAAACCCCTGAGACAATTTCGCATAAATCTGATTCATTACGGGGGGTAGTAATCTTACTTTGCCCCGGTTTGCGACGATTTAACTCAATTTGGATTTCTTCTTCTGAGATTTCGATGAGGGGAGGACATCCATCGATAACTACTCCCACTCCTCCCCCATGGGATTCTCCAAAGGTTGATATTCTAAATAATGTACCGAAGTTACTACTCATTCAATATTTGTAAATTAGAAATTAAAACAAAAATAATCATAATAATTGTTAAACTAAATTCAGATGTCACCATCTGAACTCGTCTTCAAAACCGTGCATGAGAGTTTCCACCTCACACGGCTCCTCTCCGATAAACCCCTTGTCATGGGTACGATTCAGACTACCATCTCTAGCAGTCTTCTCATCGTGGCAATGTCTGTGAAGAACCTGTAGATTATTATACATCTCCTTTCCACCTTTCGATTTAGGAATGATGTGGTCGATTTCTAACAAGTCTCCGTCTTTAAAGTTTAATCCACATTGACTACACTTTCCTTTCTGCTTCTTGAGTAATGTTGTCATTCTCATTGATACTTCAGGGTGTTTTCCTATTCGGGCTGTCCAATATATCCAGTCCCAATCAAAAGGTGATTTTTCTCCCTTGACTTTGGTATGTCTTTTGATTTCCGTTTCGCTATGACTTAGGAGTTTCATTCCATCTTCATCTTTGGTTGAAAATACCCATGTTCTTAAACCGTAAGTGTGCCAATATTTCTTGGCTACCCATGATTTATTTTTATTGGGATGTCTTCTTTCCGCCCATCTCTTGAGTTGTTGATATAATATATGGTCACACTTCGAGTAAATCTCTTTACTGCACACAGAGCTGTAATAGTTCGCCCAACCCCTAATGATGGGATTGAGTTCCTTAATCAGTGTTATCTGTGGGCTTGATTTGTGTTTTCTAATTATATCCCCAATCTTTTTTATATGGGATTTGATTTTATTCTTAGATGGTTTTATGATGGTTTTATATCCAAGTGGCACACCGATAGTACTTAAACCAGTGTGTGTTTTCCCAACTTCGTATTGACGGATATTAAATCCTAAGAAGTCAAAGCCCGTGTTTCCTTCATAACGATTCAGTGTATGAGAGATACGGGTTTTACTTGGTTTTAGTTCGAGTCCTAATTCTTCCAACCAGTTTTCGATAATTTCTTTACATTGAATGATTCTCTCAATGTCTTTGTGAAGTATCACAAAATCATCTGCATATCGAATTATGCTGAGGCTATCCATATTATTTTCCTTACCACCTTTCCATGTACCTGCAAACTTTTTGAGTTCTATTTCCATGCCATGAAGGGCTATATTTGATAAAAGTGGAGATATTACACCTCCCTGTGGTGTGCCTTCTTTAGTAGGAAATAGTTGTTTATTGTCCATGTATCCACTCTTTAACCATGATTTAATCTCACGTCTTAATTGTGGGTAGGTTTCAAGTTTTGTAAGTAATTTATCGTGGTTTATTCTATCAAAACACTTGGCAATATCAGCATCTAATATATATTTTGGTTTATATCTGATGGATTTGAAGATTGCTTGGATTGCGTCATGACATGACCTAGCTGGTCGAGAACCATAACTGTTCGGTTCAAATTTCGCTTCCCATTGGGGTTCTAAGGCTAATTTGACTAAACATTGTTTGATTCTATCTTCTATACACGGTATCCCAAGCGGTCTTGTTTCCCCATTTGGTTTAGGTATGTTGACTCTACGAGTCGGTTTACATTTACCTCTAAGTTTTATTTGACCTGTAATTTCTAGGCGTTGCTTTGGGGTCAAAGACTTAACTCCATCCACTCCTGCTGTTTTCTTACCCTGATTATCCTGAGTTACCTTTCTGGTTGCTAGAAGTTTCCCGTAATAGGATTTTACGAGTAATCTTTGTAGACTATGAACCAGTTTGACATTACCATTTTGACTCGCTCTATAGATTCTTTTCTGTAGTCTAAATACTTGTTTTTCTACGACTTTCCACTGTACGGATTGCCATGAAGTCCAGTTATTTAGTTTATCAATCGATTTAATCGTTGTCATAATTTTGCTACTTCATTGACTCTATTATGTTTATCAAAGTGACTACGTCAGCATATCCTTTACATTACATAAAAGCATTGGCTTCTTAGTCAATCCTTCCTCCCATAACCTTACGCTGGTTACTACTCAAAGTATTCGACCTCTTCGAGAGATTATCGGAGGTTAACTCGTTCCCTATATCCTTCCGTCAATCTTTGAGGATTGCGGTATTACTTAACCTTAGACTTCCTTTATCCACCGACTCTTTATATTTGTCTCTAGTTCAGACAACATAATCTGCTAGTATGTTAGAGCTTTACCTTTTGGTCTAGCCTATCAGCCTTTTGGCTAGTTTTAGATAACGATGCTTCAGACAAGGATTCCTCGCGTAGTCATAGTTAATTTGCTCGATGGAGTTCCCCTTTAGGCTAGGAGTTACCACCTTTTAACCGAGCTTCAGAGTATGAGTTACCACCTCAAGTCACTGTCGGTTATGCTGTCACGTTGACAATAACGGGTAGGGCTTTCACCTACAAGGATATGGAGTTGTCAAGGTACATTTCTGTTAACCTTGCCTAGCTTACGTTTTGGTATTAACCTAGACTTTTGCTAGAACGATCCGCACATATTGATCCTAATTATAGTAAAAGGTGTTCACAGATTTTTATCAGAAGAATGGAATAGTTTAGGTTCGATCGATCGAGATAGAATAAAAAATAATTAATTAAGAGGTAATTATTATGGAAACAACGATTACAGTAACTTTTTCCGATGAAGGAAAATTAGAACTTCCTTCAGAAATTAGTCAAATATTTTCTGATGGTGAGCAATATTCTGTGATTACAAAAGATGATACAGTTATTTTTCAAAAAGTCCCTAAATTTGATTGGGATGACTGGGAAAAACGTCTTGATGAAGCAGGTGATGATCCTGATAAAATGACGATAGAAGAAATTTGTGAAATTGTCCGAGAAGTACGCCGAGAAATGAAAAAATGAAAGTAGTTTTAGATACAAATATTTGGGTATCTCTTTACTCTTTTCCTCTTTCGATCGAATTATCTCAAAATTAGGTCAATTCAGTACTTCTCCAGCTTAATTTTAAGTTTAACCAATAATTCCAAATAGTCACCAGTGCGATCGAGATTAAGTTAGCAATATAGCGATTTAACCCAAACACATTAAAGAAGAAATTTAGTAATAAAACATTAATAATTAATCCTCCTAAACAGATGATATTAAACTTAATTAATCGCTTAATTTTTTGACGTTTACCCGGTTGTTTTTGGGAAATATCCCTAAATGTCCAAGCATCATTCCAGAGAAAATTATTAATAATTGCTAATTCTGAGGCAATAATTTTACTACGGGTTAAAGGAAGTGCTAAAGTAGAAGGATCACTAAGAAGATATAAAAATGTCATATCAACAAATACGCCACTAAAACCCACTAATCCGAAACGAATAAAACGGTTAATTTGCCACAAAGAAAATCTTAAACGAATTAAATGACGAATATAATCGATATACTGTTTTTTCGTGACTTTACTTTCTCCCTCTTGTCGTTCTTGAAATACATAACCAACTTCTGCAATCCAGCCGACTTTTCCCCTTCCTAATACTTCCACTAAAATTTTATAGCCTAAAGGACTAAGATGAGTGTCGATTAAACAACGGCGACGCACCAAAAAATAACCACTCATGGGATCGGAAACTCTACCAATTACTTCGGGTAATATGATTAATCCTAAAGTTTGCGCACCACGGGATAAAAAACGCCTTAAGGCACTCCAGTCGCTAACTCCTCCCCCCTCTGCATTACGACTGGCTACGGCTAAATCTGCTCCTTTTTGTATTTCTTTCCATAAATTGAGTAGGGTTTCGGGAGGATGTTGTAAATCTGCGTCAATGACTCCTAAGATTTCTCCTCGCGCCACTTGCCAACCTCTTATCACGGCGGTAGATAATCCTTTTTCTTTTTCCCTTCTCATCACTCTTAAACTGGGGTATTCTTCTGTTAATTCTAAGGCAATTTCCCAAGTTCGATCGAAACTATCATCATCAACTATAATTAGTTCATATTCATGAGGAATAATTTGTTCTAATAATTGAGTAATTTGTGCTACTAAATTTTTAATATTTTTTCCTTCGTTATAAGTAGGAATAATTAACGAAAATAAAATAGGATCATCATGGGGTTTTATTCCATTATGGTTAGGTATTGGGATTAATTTTTCCAAATTCATTGAGTTTTATAATAGAAGAAAAAATAAAATTTGTTATTTTGATAAATTAAAGTATTTATTGAGAATGCAGAATGGAAAATGGAGAATGAAAAATTAATAAGCAAATTCTTAATTCTTAATTCTCAAAGAATTTATTGCCAAAAGCGAGATTTATTCGAGGAATTTTTACCATATTTTTGTCTTAATAATTGCCATATTGCGGTTAAACAAGTTTTAGCCTCACTCACAGAATATCCATGATAACGACACAATAACCCTTGTTGTAAAGTAGTGACCCCTACTATTAAATCACTAAACTGACTATTAATTAACTCTCTAATTTCCCCTATTACATCTTTATCTTTATCGGTAGAAATTAAGATTAAACTAGCGATGACAGGTTGAGAAGCTAAACCGTTAATCTCATTAAAAAGGTTACTTTCTCCTTGTAGTGATTGTCGATCGATCCATAAAGGTTGATGATTGTGCCATACCTCAGTATAGTTGAGCCATTGCCCTTGGGTAAAGGTTTCTCCCCGAGCAGTTCTACCAAAACGGATGATTTCCCATGCTAACCATGTGCTATTATCTCCTAATTTCACTGTCATTTTTTGCTGATATTG
Source organism: Geminocystis herdmanii PCC 6308 (assembly GCF_000332235.1). Taxonomy (NCBI): domain Bacteria; kingdom Bacillati; phylum Cyanobacteriota; class Cyanophyceae; order Chroococcales; family Geminocystaceae; genus Geminocystis; species Geminocystis herdmanii. The sequence continues at coordinate 3,105,425 of NZ_CM001775.1, forward strand.
ACACTCATTGAATACGATCGATTCTTGGGGTAAATATTCTAAATAAGTGTTATTTTCTAACTTAATAACTATGTTTTGAAAGGCTTTTTTTTCTTGGGTACGATAAATTTTTGTAGCGGAGGGAGTGGTAATAAAAACTTGAGAATTAGATAATAAATGAATATTTTGAGTAAGAATATCTCCGCCAACAATGCCTCCTGCTGTGTGTAAAATCACACTATGACAAATATCATCACCTTCAGGATAAAAAGCCCTTTGAAGTTTAAATGGTGATTGATGATAAGCAGATTTTACCTTTGTTTTGCCTTCGTTATATTCATAAACTAAGTTAATTTTTCCTTGCCAACTCCCTTCTAACATTGTGTTTTTTTGTTACTATTTATTGATGATAATTTATGGATTCGATCGAGCTTACCCCAAAGTAATAGAAATATCAACCCGTTTTAGCAATTCTGCTCCCAATTAACATTACCCATAGATTTAGCTATATTAAAACACGAATCGAAGCTCGATCGAAAAAGATAATTAATCGGTATAACTAAATTAAGTATTAATTTCTAACCAATGCAATTTCTATAACTTTTTCCTCCTTGGTTATTTTTGTTTGCTTTAATTAGGTTATTTTAATAATTAGAAAATTTTTATCTTTTACTACTAAGAAAATTTAAGACAATGTTGTTAAATAATTCTGGTGATTCATCATGAATACAATGACCAAGATTATCTAATAATTGTAATTCAATATTAGGATTTATTTGTGCTAATTTTTCTGCTTGAATGGGGGGAATAAGTCGATCGAGCTTACCCCAAAGTAATAACATAGGAATATCAACCCGTTTTAGCAATTCTTCCACAGAAGTAGAAAAATCTCCCATAGTTTTACTCAATGCTATTAAAGCACGCGCCGAACCTCGATCGAAGGTTGGAGAACTGATAAAATTAACTAACTCATCATCAACGTTAGTATGATCAATATAGGCAACCTTAAGACTACGGCGGATAATATTAGGTTGACGTACAACATAAAAAAGGAGGCGTATAAGTAACGGTGAAGCCACCAAATTTTCTAAGGTTTTAACCAACGGTTGCAAAGCAGAAGGTATCATTTTTTGTCGAGAGGAAACATCAGGTAAACTTACCATTACCAACTTGGTAGCGATATGGGGATTTTGTGCTACGGTATTTAAGGCAATTAATGATCCGATCGAATTACCGATAATAATACAAGGTTGATTAATAAAAGTGTGCCAAAAATCAGCAACTAATTCTGTCCATAACTCAATACCATAGTTAGTATAGGCTTTTTTCGATGATCCAAAACCCAGTAAATCCAGAGCATAAACCGTATGATACTGACTCAACACAGAAGTATTATGTCGCCAATGTCCTAAAGAAGCCCCAAAACCGTGTAATAAGATAATGGGTATATCCCTCGACTGGTTTTCGGAAGCTACCCTTGCAAAACTATAATGAATGTGCCAACCACGCCACATCCAATCCCTTTCATTGCCTGAATAAATCATAAATTACCGAATTAACATTTAATATAAGTTAAAATTCATAGAACTTATAAACTTTGTAAAAACTTTATTACCAATATTCAAGACATGAATCCAGAAATTACTTTAACTTGGAATATCCTAGAAGAAGCCTTTGAAATTGTCAATATTAGCTCTATTACTGTCAATCCTCAAGATGCGATCGCCACTTATAAGAGTGCAGATGATCCTAATCAAGAGGGAGACAATGAAATTTCTGATGAACTTTGGGCAGATTATACCCCTCCCCTTCCTTATATTAAAAATACTACCCGAAACTTGCAATTCAATGAATCTCAATTTATTGCATCCCCAGGGCAAGAAATTGGTATAACAACTTATGTTACCACTTCCGATGGTTATACATGGGCGGCAATGTCCACCGCAATTAATGCCATGTGGCCTTATAATTCTGCTGATTATTCTGGTGTTTCCAGTCAAAATGCTTATTATGCAGGAAATCTTGTTACTACTCCCCCGGGCGGTGTGGTAAAAGTTACCGCTAATTATAAAGGGCAAAATATGAAGTTTTGGGCAAACGAAGATGGTTTAACCTCCGATAATCCTAACGCAGTTAAGCTCGATCGATATTTTGTCATCGATGAATGGGGTAATGAATATATTATGCACGCATCAGGACAATTAGATCAAAGTCAAGTAGCCACTGCTTTTGAGGAGGCAGTATTACCCGAAGGTTGGACAAAAGAAACCCGTCAATTATCCGAAGATTTGATTTTAAATCCCGCCGAAGGTGGCGATGGAAGTTTTCATTATCTAGTATTTCGTGATAGTGCCGATAACAGTTATCATCAAACAAAATGGTCTAATACTGGTTCACTTTCTGCTCAAATCGAGGATTTTCCCATTTGGGGAGGGCAAGATGATAATATCCTTTTTGGGGATGCTAATGGCGAAATTAGGAATGATTTGATTTACGGTGCAGGAGGGGATGATACCATTATTCCGGGGTTAGGCAATGATGAAATTTGGGGGGATGCTGGTATTGATACCGTCATTTTAACGGGAGATAGTGCTGATTACTCGATCGAAGAAATCGCCACCGATGATATAAGTACCTTTACAGTGTCAGGATTTGGTTATACCAAAACCCTTTATGATGTGGAATATTTACAGTTTGATAACGAAACAATTTCCTTAAATAAGGATAGTTTACTCAATACTCAAATATATCGTTTTCGTACAGGAGAGGGAACTTATCTTTATGTAGGCGATGAAGAACGTCAAAGTATTTTAGTAAGTAACTATAATTTTGTGGAAGAAGGAGAAGTTTTTAAAGTCTCCATGACAATGGATGACGATTTAATTCCCATTTATCGTTTTCGCAATACTAATCTTACAGGTGCATACTTATATGTAGGAGAAGAAGAACGTCAAAGCATCTTACAAAGCGACTATGGTTTTGTGGAAGAAGGTTTAGCGTTTTATACTTATGGTGCGATGAGTGACCAAGGGCAAGATATTTATCGATTTCAAACTAGCCCAGGTGCTTATATTTTTGTGGCAGAAGAAGAAAGACAAAGCATCTTAGAAAATTATTCTACTTTTACAGAAGAAGGAGTTGCTTTTAACGTAACATAACTCTATTTGAATATATAACTATTAGACATCGATCATAATTATGATTTTACCACCGTAGAACAGGCATCTTGGCTGTTTGTCTCCCAGATGTTTAATGATTTTTTCCTTTCAATCTTTTTATTAGCATTAATTTTGGTTATTTTGTGTTAAACGCTCAACCAAGTTTAAAGATAAACCAGTTATCTCGACAATTTCGTTAATGGTTAATCCTTTTTTGAGTAAATTAAGAGCAATTTCCACTTGAGTCTCCAACCTTCCTTTTAACTCACCTTTTAACTCTCCAGAATGATAAATTTCTTGATAAATAGCTGATTCTTGCATAATATCGCTCCTTAAAATACCTTTAATAATGTCCTCTGAAATAACTAAGTTAGCTAAAATCGCACTCGCTGCCGTTAGATTACTTTTAATATTTCGATCGGTAATCTCCTCAATAGCTTGAGCGACTCTACTTAATACTATTTTAGGCTCATTCGTTTGACTTAGCACCGCAAAAGGTAATAAACCTTGATACTGTAAAAACTTTTCTGTAGGCATTTCCCAGAGACGAATTACCTCAAATTCATGGTAAGTTTTACTCAAACGAAAACTATTTTGTTGCACTAAATCAGAATTAGTGGGGCGTAAATAAATCACTACTTGACGCATTTCCTTTTGGGGATAACGGCGATAAACCCTCACCCGATAATCTAACATTCTAAAAGGCATAGTTTCATCGGCATCCGTCTGAAATTCCGTATGTAAGACCAAATCCTCTGACTGTAATAAAATCAAAGAATCCGCCCTAATTGGCTCATTAGATAACTCCGTTGGCTTCAATTCAGTTAACTTAACGGGATTTCCTAATAACCACGTCACCAAATCATCTCGGAAATTTTCCGCTAAAAACTTACAAATATTATCAAACATACTTTAGGTTTTAGGTAAACAAAAAAGAAGTAACTTTAAGTTATCTTCTCAGAAATTACGCATTTTTACCAAAAATCAATGATTTTGAGATTTCTCGTTACCTCGAAATGACAGAATATCGTTATCGGTGCTTAAATCCTACTTCTCTAAAATACCATTAATTCTTAGCCCAACCTAGCTAAAATTTTAAGAGTTTTCCTATAATTTAATGTTTTTTAATAAAAAAAGAAGGTTTTACCCTGAGTGCCTCGCAATGACAATAAAGAAATAAAATTAACATCCTTACTCATTACTCATTACTCATTACTCATTACTCATTACTCACTCTTTTGAGGGTACTTCTAAGGTGGTATCACCACTCAATCCAAAGGCTTCGTGTACGGCTTTTAAGGCTTGGATACCTTGAGATTCCGAGACTACACAACTAATTTTAATCTCTGATGTGGTAATCATATAGATATTAATGCTTTCCTTTGCCAATGCCTCAAAAAACTTGGCGGCAACTCCGGGCGAACCAATCATGCCCGAACCGACTATACTTACTTTAGCGATGTTGGTATCCACGCTAATCAGTTTAAATTTAATTTCTGATTGTAGTCGATAAAGGGCTTCTTTTGCTTGTTGGGCATCCTGTTGGGCTACGGTAAAGGCAATATCACGCATGGGAATACCATCGACAATACGACATCTTTGAGATTGAATAATCATGTCAACGCTGATATTTTCTTGAGATAACACGGTAAACACTTTCGCCGCCATACCGGGTACATCGGGTACAAATAATATGGCTAATTGGGCTTGATTTTGATCTAACGCTACCCCTCTAACGGGTACTAAACTACTATTTTCTTTTTCTTCCTGATGGCTAATATTAGAACTATCAATGTCGAAAGCCTCACATAAGGCGTTGATGGCTCGATCGCACTCATCTTGATCTACAATACAACTAACCTTAACCTCAGAAGTGGAAATCATCTGAATATTTACCCCTGCGGAAGCTAAAGACTGAAACATTGTGGCTGCAATACCCGGTCTTCCAATCATACCTGCACCAGCGATGGCAATTTTAGCGATTTTTTTCTCCACTAAAATGTCTGTATTACCGTTTTCGTCTAAAATCGGTGCGATCGCCATAGCTACAGATTCAGCATGGGGTAAAACATCTTTAACGACAGTGAAGGCAATATCGTTGCTGTTTCCCTCGTGAATGGATTGAATAATTAAGTCCACATCGACGTTTTGACGGGCTATTTCTCCAAAAAGTTTCGCCGCAATACCCGGTCGATCGGCAACCCTTAGAAGGGCTATTTTGGCTTGATCTGAGTCAAATTGAACGGCATCCACAGCCTTAGTAAGTTCTAACCCCACAAGAGGCTTACCTTGATAGGGCGGAGAGATAACTTTAGTACCTGCGTCATCTGTCCAACTAGATTTTACGACTAATTCCATACCAAAATTACGGGCAATTTCCACCGCACGAGGATGTAATACTTTGGCGCCAAGACTAGCTAACTCTAGCATTTCATCGCTAGTAATTTCATCCATAAGTTTCGCAGAAGGTACAATTCTGGGATCAGTGGTTAAAATACCGGGTACATCGGTATATATTTCACAGCAATCCGCTTGAAGGGCAACGGCTAAAGCTACGGCGGAGGTATCTGAGCCTCCTCTACCGAGGGTAGTAATTTCAAAATCGGTTAAATTGGTGATACCTTGAAAACCAGCTACCACAACGACTTTTCCTTGTTGTAATTCTCGGTTAATTCGATCGGGCTTAATTTCTAAAATTCTGGCTTTGCTGTGATTGGCTTCGGTGACGATACCCACTTGCGCACCAGTTAAAGAAATGGCGGGTTGCCCAATTTCCTGTAATGCCATGCTTAACAAAGAAATTGACACTTGTTCCCCTGTGGAGAGTAACATATCCATTTCTCGACGACTGGGGTTACTAGAAATTTCTTGGGCTAATTTCACCAAGCCATCGGTGGTTTTTCCCATAGCGGAAACCACTACCACAACTTGATTTCCTTCCTTGACAGTACGATAAATTCTTTGACTCACCGACTTAATGCGATCGACTGAACCGACTGAACTACCACCATATTTCTGGACAATTAGCGCCATATCTTGACATTCACTTTAAAAATTACCTGATTAATAGTAACAAAATTTGTCTCGATCGAAAAAACAATTCTGGCAGGATTGAGTTATTAATTAACGCCCTAACACTGAGGAGATTGATATTTTGCTGTAAGACACTTTTAAAAAATATAAAGGTTGCCGAAAGGGTGTTATTTATTATCAATTTCGTCGATGACGAAGTGGCGCTACTCGATCGAATCTAGGTTTAATAAGCCTTTTGGGGGGTTAATTTCTAAGCGTTTTTCTTCCAAATTAACCACGGGTACAATGTCTTTCACAAAAGGAATTAACACCGTGACAGGTTTCGATTTTTTGACTTTGAGTTTGTGTCTTTTCGATACTCGACTTACTTTTTCTAAGTCTGGAATAATATCGGGTTTAGCTTCGGGTTGCTTATGTAATGTTACTTCTAAAATGTCGTTTCCTGCACTAAAAACATCGGTGACAATGCCTATATTTTCCCTCGTTGCTTGATTAAATACCTCTAAATCAATTAAGTCTGCAATGTGATATTCTTCTTTTTCTAACTTGGGTCGATCGAGCTTTTCTACAAACAACTTACAACCCCGCAAACTTTCCGCCTGATTTCGATCGTCGATACCTGCTAATTTGATGATAAAAATATTCTTCCCTGGCATTTGTCTTCCCCTGACTAATTCCACTAATTGGGGAGACTGATGAGGTTGAACTTGTAACCAACGACTACCGGATTTTTCAAAACGTTCGGGAAAATCCGAGTCTGTTTTTACCTTCAATTCCCCTTGAATCCCTTGAGGTGATACGATCGTACCTATTTCGATTAAATCTTGAATCTGCAAATTATTTTCTACTCCAAAAAAAGCCCTTACCTAGATTAATATTATACTTTGAGTTCACCATTATCGATATTTTGCTCACAATTTTGTAATGGTTTTCTTTTCTCAATACTTTTGCTTTCAATAACCGGCATAATCTCCCGACAATAAAGACAATACCAATACATTCCTTTATCGTTAACATGAGCTAAAAGTTTTGTCGAACAACATGGGCAATCCATTATGGAAACCTCCATAAAATAAAAAAAGGGAACTTCGTTGACAGTTCCAAGAAGTTCCCCTTAAAATAAAAAAGAGAATCATTAATAAGCTATAGACTTTTTTCCCAAAATAGTCCTTAGTGTAGTAGTTAAGCATTCGAGAGGAAAGAATTAAATATATTCCCAGTATATGTAACCCTTTCCCTCACTGGGTAGTTAAACTTCGATCGAATCCAAGGCTTTTTCTACCCGTCGAAAATCGAATCCCAAAGCGCGTAAGGAATGCCATAAATGTCCTTGTAAGAAGAAGAAAGCAAGGAAGAAATGAGCATTAGCTAACCAACAACGGGAAGTATGTTCACCGTAAGGTAATTGAACGGTATCTGCAAAATAAGGAGTGATTCCCAATTTCACCTCTAAAGCAGGACCATAAAATTCCACAGGATAAGCTAAAGTATTAACAGCACAGAAATAAGCCGCCACGAATCCTGCTAAAGCAATTCCTCCTAGAGAATAGGATAAGACTGCTTCTCCAGAAAACATCAGCACTCTTTTTGCCCATTTTAAAGGAGGTACGAGAATATGCCAAACACCTCCGCCAATGAGCATTATGCCTACGAAGATATGTCCTCCCACTAAATCCTCTAAACTGCTAATACTAGCAAAGTGAGTTTGATAGCCGTAAATAGTAGCTAAATCAAGAGTTGGATGTTCAATCATGCGCACAGATTGAGTAGTGGCATCGTATAAACCACCCCAATACATTGCTTTTCCAGCTAATAATAAAGCACCTGCACCCAAAAAAAGCAAATGATGACCAAGAATTAAACCTAGTTTAGCAGGATCATCCCAGTTAAAATGAAACATCTTAGCTTGTCCTTGAGCTTTACTTAAATCTTCTGGAGCTTTCAGGGTGTGGTATAATGCCCCAGCACCTAAAAAAGCCGAAGAAATAAGATGAATTGAGCCAATGACGAAGTAAGGATAGGTGTCCACAATTTGCCCTCCATCACCTACTCCCCAACCGAGGGTAGCTAAATGGGGTAACAGAATTAATCCTTGCTCTCCCATAGGTAAAGAGGTATCAAAACGGGAAATTTCAAATAGGGTAAAAGCACCTGCCCAAAAGGCGGTTAGGGCTGCTTGTCCGACATGAGCGGCGATAAAGAAGCCACTTCGATCGGCAAATCTGGCATTTCCTGCCCACCAATCGTATTTTACTTCGGGGTTATCGTAAGTTTGCATATTATCTTCCTTTGTTCTGTTCACGACTTATTGCTATTTAATATTAATAAGCCTATAGATAATTTATCTTAGTTGCTATAATTTTGCAATAATTTTTAAGTAAAGTTTTGTAAAGAAAATGTTAACTTTATAAACTAAACTCGTTTTTAATCTGTGCAACCCAAGATTTGATACGACTTTCGGTTAAATCTGACTGATTATCTTCATCAATGGCTAAACCCACAAATTTGCCATTACGCACAGCTTTAGATTCATTAAAATCATAATTATCTGTACTCCAATAACCGACGGTTTTACCTCCTAGGGAGGAGATTTTTTCTTCTAAAATGCCCATAGCATCTTGAAAGTTATCGCAGTAACTAATTTGATCTCCTGCTCCAAAATAGGCGATTTTCTTGCCTGTAAAGTCAATTTGGTCTAAATCATCGTATAATCCTTCCCAATCACTCTGTAGCTCTCCAATATTCCATGTAGGGCAACCAATGATTAAGTATTCATATTCTGCTAAGTCTTCTACTTCTGCTTGAGCAACGTCTTGTAATTCTACTACGCTATCTCCACCTAGTTCTTTTTGGATGGTTTGCGCGATCGATTCTGTATTACCAGTCTGAGTCCCAAAAAATAAGCCAATTTTTGCCATATTCTTGTTATTTTTAATAATAATTGAGTATTAGTTTTCTCACTTATTAATAATAGCTATCAATAAGTCTATAGATAGCTTAACTTACTTGATTATTTTTAGCAATAAGATGAATAAGGGTTGGTAAAAAGTATTTTGATGAAGGTAGGCAAGGGCAATGGCTCGACTACGCTCACCAACCAAGGAAAAGGCAAGAGTTTTAATGGTTTTTATTCATAGAGTGAGAGTATGTAGTTGTATGGTAATCACATATTTTTTTGGTGAAAACTCATTATTCATTACTCATTACTTCTGATAGGCACGAATCATGGCTTGTGTGCCTTGGGTTGCGCCGCCGAGTTCTGCAACGGATTGAAACATTTGAGTAGCTAAATCTGTAGCAGGTAAAGTCTGATTTTCAAGGCTTTCTGTCACTAAACGTAAATCTTTGAGTATGTGTTTAATCATGAATCCGGGGGCAAAATCTGAGGAGGCGACTTTGGGTGCTAAATTCGTTAATGCCCAAGAACCTGCGGCCCCCGTGCTACAAACTTTAATCATCAAATCAGGATCAATATTTAAGGTTTTTGCTAACTCCATTGCCTCACAAATAGCCATCATGTGGATAGAAGCCAGTACTTGATTACATAGTTTTACAGCTTGTCCATTACCGATCGAGCCACAATGAACAATATTTTTGCCCATTGCCTGAAAAATAGGTAAAGATGTTTGAAAATCTCGATCGTCACCCCCTACCATAATGGTTAAAGTGCCGTTTTGAGCGCCAATATCTCCTCCTGACACGGGTGCATCCATGAAGTGTAAGCCGTTCGATCGTAATTTGTCGTTAATCTCTTTAACTGCCTGTGTGCCGATCGTGCTAAAATCAATGATAATGGTTTCAGGTTTGGCAAAATGAACAATTCCGTCCTCTCCAAAAATAACCTCATTTACGTCTGGCACATCACTGACACAAATACAGACAAAATCTGCATCTTTCACTGCATCTTCAATGGTAGAAACTATTTTAACTCCATTTTCAAGAGCTTGAGTTACAAGAGTTCGATCGCAAAGCGGCGCTGCACGATCGATCTGAGTACGATTCCACCCTTTAACATTATATTGATGTTTAACCAAATTTTGAGCCATAGGCGAACCCATTACACCCAAACCAATAAAACCAATATTTTTTTTGTCCATAGATTGAGTTCAGAAATAAAATTAAATATTAATCTTGAAATGGTTACAATTAAAGAGTTGTCACCATAATAGCATACCCAGAATGAATGCACTAAAATATCAAACAATTATAAAAAATGGTCAACTCAACTTACCGACTCTTGATTTACCAGAAGGAACAGTTGTGGAAGCAATTTTATTAATTCAAAAATCAACTGAAATGGATGAAACAGATTATCTGCTTTCAACATCTGCTAACCGTCAGCATCTCCAAGAAGCCATCGAATCTCTTAAAAATCCTGATAACTATATTTATGTAGATTCTGCTAAATTATGAGAAAAGTTGCTTTTTTAACTAGAAGTTTCGATGAATTTAACCAATGGGCAATTAACGATAAAAAAATTTACACTAAAATAGTTAATCTCATTAAAGATATTGAAAGAGAGCCTTTTTCTGGATTAGGAAAACCAGAAGCATTAAAACATGAATTATCAGGATTATGGTCACGACGTATTACTGAAGAACATCGATTAGTGTATCGTGTTTCTCCTGAAGAAATTATTATTATTTCTTGTAAGTTTCATTATTGATCGTGATCGTTTTTGTGGGGAGGTACGATTTAGCACTCAATGAATCGCACTCATTCCCCCATTCATTAACTGCCAAAGCGCATTTGAGTTAAAGCGTGTTGAGTTTTGCTATCGAGAGAATTAAACAGAAAACGCCCACGAGATTTTTGTTGAGGGCGAAAATTACGTTTATTTTTAGTCTTTGTCGAATCAACCTCCTTCGCTAAGGCGTGGGCGGAAAGCCATTCAGCACCATAACCGACAACTGTATGACGTTGAGCTTGATCCGATGTCGCTACAATAATCCTTGTATCGGTTTCTGGATTACGACGGGGAAAAGAGGCACAAAATTTTTCTATATAAGTATCTGCTGTTTCAGTATAAGACGTATAGTAAATTGAAACACTTTGATTTAATTTTTCTTCATAGCTAGGGGTTTTCTGATAGTGAGAATCAAAGACTATCTTTGACTCTAAACCCTTATAACCTGTATAGTTAACTAAACTTTCGATGAGAGATTCCCTAGCGTGTTCTAATCCGTTATTATCCCTAATGTTTTTAAGCCAATGCCATGTTCCAATTATGTTGTAGCCATCTACCAACAAGATAGCTTGAGAATTTGTAGAAACCATTTTCCTGCATATATATTTTACTAAAGGTCATTTTTTACGATGTCATTATGGTAAATTTTAACAAAAATTTAAGATATTCGCTGTATTTATCGCCACAAATTTTTCAAGTGAAGCACCCTACTTTCAAGGAAGTAACGTAACCTCAGTTCGACATAAGAAAAGTAAGGAAAATCTATAGTTGAAATAAGTCTGTGGGCTTACCCTGATTCACCACTTCCCCTTGTTTGAGTAAAAAATAACCATCGGCATAGTTTAATTCTTCGAGGCGATGTGTTACCCAAAGAGCGGTAATTCCTCTTTCTTTGACAAGTTTTTGTACCAACATTACTAATTCTATTTGGGTGTCGGGATCAAGTAATGCGGTGGGTTCGTCTAATAATAAGACTTGACAATGACGAGCGATCGCTCCTGCAATGGCAATTCTTTGTTTTTGTCCTCCACTTAGGGCATAGATGGGGCGCCGTTCTAATTCTAAAAGATTTACAGCCGTAAGGGCTTCTCTTACTCTGAGTTTAACTTGATTAAGGTTGAGTTTTTCTTCTACTAACCCAAAGGCTATATCGGCGGCGACGGTGGGCATGACTAATTGGTGATCGGGGTTTTGAAAGACAAATCCCAATGGTTTGTCGGTGATTAAGTTGCCACTGGCGGGAGTCAGTAAACCTGCTAATAATCGTAGTAAGGTGGATTTTCCACAACCATTATTGCCTAATAACATCCAAAATTCGCCTTTTGGTACTTTTAGGCTACAGGATTTGAGGACTGGAGTTTGTAGATTCCAGCCAAAGTTTAAGTTTTCTATTTCGATCGCAAATTTAGACAACTTAGTTAATAATTAATTAGTTAATAGTGCAAAGTTTGAGAAAATGATCATTTTTTTAGGAAAAAACTTTATTCTCATTGAGAACAAAAGAATCTCATAATGAATCCTGTCAAATATTACCATAAAAAATGGTGGGCAATGCCCACCCTAGAATTTTCACTTTTATGATTAATTAACGAAGGGGAGGAAACCACTCTAATACGGCTTCTTCTTTGGTGTTGGTATTACGAGAGGGAGTAGCTCGATCGAAGGTCATATGAACCGATCGAGTTTGTTCACCATCAGCGGCAACCGCTACAATAGGATAATCGATGTTGCCGTCTTGGAAAGACATTTGGAAACGGAAAGTACCATCAGGATTTAACTTGATTTCCCGTCCACCAATGGTAACTTTAGCATCAGGTTCTGTTGCACCATAAACGATTAATTCCGCATCGGCAATTAACCAGAACTTACGAGGTTTAGTGGGTGTCATGTCAGAGGAGAATCCTGCACCTGATCCCGAAGCCAAGCCTAAACCATAACCCGAACCCGAAGCTAATCCTAAACCATAACCAGAACCTGAAGCAATGGCACTTTCTCCCGCCCACATTCCGATACCAGAAGGGAAAACATAGGAACTAAGAGCATTTTCAGGAATCATGGAACTAGGAGCGTTTTCAGGAATCATGGAGCTAGTAGCTTGTTGCATACTACCGTATAAAGAACCGGCTACTCTCTGAGCTTCGACACTTTGGGCTAAACCGAAAACTTGATCATGGATTTGACCGTAATAAGTACTCGTTTGTTGTTGGTGTTGCTGTTGTTGTGCTGCCAATGCCGCTTTTTTGGCAGGAGGAGTGAGTTTATAAACAGTTTTTGTGGTTAATTCTTCTTCCCAAGGCACGGTGACAAATACGTCTTCAACCCAATCACTAGGATACACAGGAGGAACTCTTACGGGAACTGATCTAGCTAATACTAACCAACGACCATCAAAACAACGATAACCGATGTCGATTACATAATCACGATCGCTCACAGGAACAGGTAAATACCATTCTCGTGCTAATTCATCACAAAGATATTCTTGAATACTGTGGGGACTTTGATAGTTTAAATCAATATCAGTAACATCATATAATCTTAAAGCTAACTGTTGTCCACCTTGACGGCGTAAATCTTCTTTACGATCGTGGGGTATGTCCCAATAAGTATAAGCCCACTGAGGATCACGAGGCATTAACACAATGCGACTGTCACCATAACCACCGGGTAATTCACCAAAACCCTCGTCCACGTCAGCGAGAGGGCCACCAATTAAATCATCTTGTCCGACTTCAAATTTAGATGCTTCCATTTTTTGCTCCTCTTGATTATTTGATTGATTTGATAAATTAGTTTGATTATTGGAATTGATATTATTGCTGGAAATAAATTCGGGTTCTTTTTCTTGAATAACGCTTAACAATTGAGCTTTGCGCATTCGACTGTAACGAGGAATATTTAAAGCACTAGCCACTTTGCGTAGTTGTCTTAAAGTCATTTCCTCTAAAGGTGGTCGTTGCTTGGACATAAGATTAAATCTTGATTTTTTTAGTGTTTAATCAATAGTCAGATCATATTAGTACTTATTTACTAAATAATTAGTGGTAAATACACCTTTTCAGGTTAAAAGTTGTTTTAATCTTTTTTGGGGATCAATTACTTAACTTTATGTAACAAAATCTAACCCTGATTCGTCAAGGGGTACAAACTATTATTTAAGATTTGTAAACCAAAAACAAGGGTTTTAGGGATCACAATGTCATGATTTCTTGACATTATCTTCGATCGATCCCCTTGACAGAAAATTATGTCATGGTTTCTTGATAATTAAGAATTAAGAATTAAGAATTAAGAATTAAGAATTTTGTACCCCTAACTCCCTAACTCCCTATCTCCCTATCTTCCTATCTTCCTAATTAACCTTATTAGACTCATAAATGAGGTTAAAAAAGTCTTTTACGGTAGGAATTTGTAAACGATCTTTTGTGGTGATAAGTACAACTTCCCTCGTGAGTTGATGATTATTTTCTAATCCTAAATCAATGGGAATAATTGCTAAACTGGGATCGTTTAGAGATTCATTGAGGGCTAATGCGGGTAATAATGCGATCAAATTACCCTGTCGAATCACTCCTCGAAAAGCATCTAAAGTATTTAACTCCATAGCTACTTCTAAATCTAATCCTTGACTAGCAAAAATTTCTTGAACTATTCTCTGCATTCCATAACCATCTTTGAAAATCACTTGAGAATATTGGGCTAAATCGTTAATGGTGACGCTTTTTTGTTGGGCTAAAGGATGATTATTTGAGGTTAATACTTTTATCGGTTCATAATATAAATGTTTTACTACCATTTCTGAACTGGAGGTTAAGTATTTATTGTTCATCACTAAGGCTACATCGACTAAACCATCCCTTAAAACTTTTAAGGCTCGATCGCTACCTAAAGCAGTTACTCGTAATTGTACTTGAGGATGATTTTGACAAAAATTTTGTAGAAGGGGAGGTAAATAATAAGCACAAACAGAATGAATCGCCGCCACACACAATTCTGTTTGCTCACCTCCTAGTAATTCTTGGATTTTTTCTTCTACTTTTTCCCACTCCTGACAAATACGCCTAGCATGGGGTAAGATTCTTTCCCCAGTAATAGTTAACTTGGCTTGGGCTTGACGATGAAATAAAGGGGTTTTGAGATGTTCTTCTAAACCTTGAATTTGACGACTAATAGTTGATTGTGTCACACTACATATTTTAGAGGCTTGTCCAAAACTGCCTGTTTCACTTACTGCTAAAAAAGCTCTAATTTGCTCAATTCTCATATATTATTTCTTCTTCTACATTGCTCTAGGATCAAAGCAAAATAAATAGTGGACATAACAACATAAGAGATTCATTTTAATAAATTCTCTTGCTTTGTTAATATATCAAAATTTATTGCTTCGATCGGCTATATGTCAGGGTATGATCACAGGATTTGATGGTGTAGAGTTAGGGGTGGATGATTCAGAAAAATTGGTAATTAATACGATGGGTAGAGTTAGAGTCGTAAGCGCGATCGCTGTACCTAAAATTTCTATAATTATTTGTGTAGGAGGTTTCTTTTTCCTAGAAGGTTCACCAGCTTCCATATATTTGAGAATCGAATAAAAAAATAATTGATTAGTTTTGTTTTGGATTACTCACTATCATAGCAATTATTTTCAAGAGAATTGTCATTTTTGAACAATTAGGCTTTGTCTTATAGTATTTTATCGATGGGGAGGTTAGGAAATAGATAAAAACAACATTGCCCGAAAAAACCAACAAACACGTTTTTAATCGTACTAGCTGATTTTCTCAGGCAATGATTTTTGTTATTTCAACCTTGACAATTAGGACAAGGATTTTTTTTGTGATGACAAAAGCCTAATTTAGCCTTTGAGAATCACTCTGAAGTAGAAATAGGAGACTAGCTGAGAGCGTTGATAGCGTAGTCGATGTAGGAGTTAGCTTCAGAAGCAGCATCTCCACTTAAACCGTGGTTAGCTTTGATGTATTTTAAAGCTTCGATATACCAGCTAGGAGATAAGTCGAAACTACGGTTGATTTCATCAATACCAGCGATTAAGTATTCGTCCATGGGACCAGTACCACCAGCGATACAACAGTATGTAACCATACGGAGGTAGTAGCCGATGTCACGAGCACATTTTGCTTTACCTTCGGCAGTAGAAGCGAAGTTAGCACCGGGGGTGGTGGTGGTGTAAGGGAATTTGCTGTAAACTGCGTTTGCTGCACCATCAATTAAACGTTGTGCATTTTCGGTTAAAGATTTAGCAGCTTGTAAACCAGCGGTAGCTTGACGAAAACGACCGAAGGCGATTTGTAATTCGGTGCTGCTTAAGAAACGACCTTGAGAATCTGCTGCGGATACTGCTTCAGTTAAAGGGGTTTTGGACATTTGATTGATTTCTCCTAAATAATGTTTGTGTTACTTGATTTATCTTTTGGGTATGGATATACCTATGCAACTGCAGCAGCAGCACGATCGAAATAGGTAGCAACTTCAGCCATTAAAGCACTACAATCACCAAGGGTAATACCATTGGTATCGTTAGCAATGGCAATAGCTGCATCTTTCATTTTTTGAACACCAACAGCTACGGAAGAACCGGGAGTACCTAATGCTAAGTAGGTTTCACGAAGTCCATTTAAACAACGATCTTCTAATACGGAAGCGTCACCAGCGAAGATAGCGTAGGTAACGTAACGTAAAATGATTTCCATGTCACGAAGACAAGCAGCCATACGACGGCTAGTATAAGCATTTCCACCGGGAGCGATTAATTGAGGTTGCTCGGCGAATAAAGAACGAGCTGCGTTGGTAACGATAGCAGAAGCGTTGCTGGTGATACGGTTAACGGTATCAATACGTTTGTTGCTGTCACTTACCATTTGGCTTAAAGCATCGATTTGGCTAGAGCTTAAGAACTCTCCACGAGCGTCAGCTTGAGAAACAACTCTTGTGAATGCGTCGTACATTTTCAGTTAATCTCCTAATAATAGAATTAGTTTGTTTTGTTTTTTTATTAAATTTGAGTTCAACAAAAAGTTAAACCGAGGTGGGATTCAAATCCCGAAAATTAGTTTCTCTTATTATGTGCTTAAGTACAAGTTATTGTTAAGCAGTTGTAAAGAAACTTAATAATCAGACATTTTTCTGTGTAGAAATCCGTCTTAGAAAGGTGTTTGAACCTCTCATATAAGTTTATACCCTGTCTTTGCGCATTTGTTTATTACGTCTTGTTAAATTTTCTGAGATACTTATTTACATTTGTTAATATTTTTTTTAGGAGAATAACAGTTTAAACTTTGGTGTAAGTTGTGTTGGAAATAGAGTGCAAATTATAATGAAAATGTATCAAGAAATAGTGGAAATCAAAACCAGTGGTAAATGTCTTCATAGCATAACCTCTCAAGTGATGACAGTAGTAAAAAAATCAGGGATTCAAACGGGGATATGTACGGTTTTTATCCTTCATACTAGCGCTAGTTTAATTATTCAAGAAAATGCCGATCCTGATGTGTTGGCTGATTTAAGTAATTTCTTTAGTAAACTTGTACCTGAAAATGGTTTTGATTATCTTCATAGTGCGGAGGGTGCTGATGATATGCCTAGTCATATTCGATCGATCTTAACCAGTACTTCAGAAAATATTATTATTCGTGATGGTAAACTTTTACTGGGTACATGGCAAGGTATATATTTGTGGGAACATAGAGTTCGATCGCACTTGAGAAAAATTGCCATTCATGTTCAAGGTAATTAAGGATTATTGAAGGATAAAAATGCGATGGCACTTCTAATCCATTCTTCAACATGGGTATTTTTTTGTAATAAATTATCTTGACTAATGACGGAGATTGCTTGTTGTATTTCTTTATTAGTATAACCTAAAGCCATTAACGTCATTTCTAAATCTGCCATAATTTCTTCATTGGGAAAAGCATTCGTATTTTCAACAGTAACTCCTGCAGAAATACGCCATTGAGAGAGTTTTGTTTTCAATTCTAGGGCAATTCTTTCGGCGGTTTTTTGCCCGATACCCGGAGTTTTCGACAGTTGACGAATATTTCCTGTGACGATCGCCTGTACTAAATCCTCTAAGCCTAACGTATCAATTAAAGCAATCGCAGATTGACAACCAATGCCAGAAATAGCGATTAGTTGACGAAATAAATCCCTTTGCGCACTGCTGGAAAAACCATAAAGAAATTGTTGATCATCTCTTATTTGAAAATGGGTAAAAATCTGGATTTGTTTTTCTAAATTAATTTCTAATTTTCTGGCAAAATGAAGGGGAACTTGTATCTCATAACCGATATTATTAACTTCTAAAATTAAAATACTACGATTATTATTAAATAAAATATTATTGATATATCCTTTGAAATAACTAAGCATAAAGTGTATTAATAAGCAATCTTAATTATGGTAAATAAAAAAAATTTTGTGTTATATTATCACGCAAAGACGCAAAGACGCAAAGTTTATATTACCTCAGTTCGATGCAAGAATGTTTGATAAGGGCAGGTTTCAGGTGTAATTTTCAGAAAATTATATAATTCGATCAAAGAATTGAAGATAAAAAAATCAATTAGGATATATTTTTTGTCAATTCTTTAACCCTTTCCGATACCTGACACCTTTACAGCACCAAAAATTTTATGGTTCACTCAGGTTATATTATATCTAGTCGAAGGGATGTAAGAACGCAAATTTTGATCATTAGTTATTATCTAAATCTTATATCATATTATTTATTATAAATAATAAATCATCACAATGGTTAAATAACTTAGTTTATTTTTGCAATTTTATATGAAACTATTATTAGATCAATATGCCTACTTAGATTCTTGTATTCATCGTTGGGAATCAAAACCGAAATTTATTGCTTTGGTTACTCTAATTTTTGCCTTTGCTTTTATTCAAAAATTAGTTTTTTTACCCTTTATTATTATTATTACAGCTATTTTATATTTTTTATCTAATCTCCCCTTTTCTTTTTTGCTTTCTCGTCTTCGTTATCCGGGTATTTTTATTGTGGCAGTAGTGATTTTATTACCTTTTTTAGTTGGTAAAACTATTCTTTTGTCTCTATTTTTTTTAGATGTTAAATTAGAAGGAAGTTTATTAGTTATTTTAATTGTTACTCGTTTTATTTGCATTTTAACTACCAGTTTAGTACTGTTTGGGACTTCTCCTTTTTTAACTACTT
Source organism: Geminocystis herdmanii PCC 6308 (assembly GCF_000332235.1). Classification (NCBI taxonomy): domain Bacteria; kingdom Bacillati; phylum Cyanobacteriota; class Cyanophyceae; order Chroococcales; family Geminocystaceae; genus Geminocystis; species Geminocystis herdmanii. The sequence continues at coordinate 3,124,489 of NZ_CM001775.1, forward strand.
TAAAAACCGTTCGATCGATGGGTTTATCTCCGATAATTAGTGATATGATGTTGTTAAGTTATCGTTATTTAGAGGAATTTGGCGATCGATTAACGAGGATGCAAAGGGCATTAAAATTAAAAGGTTTTCAGCCTCACAAAATCACTAGACGTAATTTGAAAGTTATTGCTCATCTTATGGGTAGTTTATTAGTCATTAGTTATGATCAATCAAAATTAGTTTATCAAGCAATGATTTTAAGAGGTTATCACGATCGATACACAAAAGCAAAAATAGCTCCATCAAATATTCCTAGTAAACACTGGATAGCCTGTGGAATTGTTGTTTTTATTAGCTTTATTTTGATGATTCTTCAATTATTAATTAAGGGTTAATTTGTTTGCAACTTTTATCATAATTTTAATAATTTAATCATAAAAAGTGTTAAAATTGATCTACTATCTTTCATATTTTATCCCTTCATTATTAGAAAAAAAAATTCATGAATAATCAACATAATATTGATGAAGGTACAATTAAGTTTAACTGTCAATGGATTAAGCAACCTTTGTCAATTTTTGTGCCCGATGAACTTTTAAGGTGGCGCGATCGAATCTATGAACTTAATTTGATAGGATATTATCAGGACATTAATATCGGTTACGGTAATATCAGTATCAAAACACCTCAAGGAATCTTAATATCGGGTACACAAACAGGCAATATTTACCCCATTCAATCACAACATTTTACCTTAGTTACGGATTATCAGCTCGATCGAAATACCATAGAATGTCAAGGATTAATTAAGGCTTCTTCTGAATCTATGACGCATATCGCCGTTTATCGATGCGATGAATCTATCAATGCTATTATTCATATTCACAACTTGACTCTGTGGCAAAACTTAATGGATAAAATACCGACTACTAATAAAGATGTTGCCTATGGTACACCAGATATGGCAAAAGAGATATTTCGTTTATTTGCCGAAAGCAACGTTAAACAAGAAAAAATTCTGGTAATGGCAGGGCATAAAGAAGGAATTATCGTCTTTGGCAACTCCCTTGAAGAAGCTGGAAATACACTGCTCAAAATTATTCGAGATTGACGAATATTTTTTAACATACACGAAACTATTTGTAATAAAATATGTCAAAAGATAGGTACTTTAATTACGACTAATTTGGTGGGGTATTCTCACCCCTATTATATTTCTTAAAATTTTATAATAATTTATAGGTTAGTAAAGACTAAAATAGAGAATTTTTTATTCTTGATTCCTGATTCTTTGTTGTCAATCACTAAGTTATAATTGTTTGAGGAATAAAAATTACATAAAGTCCAAAAATACTAATTATATTTACTGTTTATAAACTTTAATTTTATAGAAAAAATGCAACCAACAAATCCGCAACAATTTACAGAAAAAGCATGGGAAGCGATCGTAAAAACTCCCGATATTGCGAAACAAAATCAACATCAACAAATCGAAAGCGAACACTTATTAAAATCTCTTTTAGAACAAGAGGGATTAGCTGTTAATATCTTTAATAAAGCTAACGTTAGTGCAACCCGTTTACGAGAAAAAGTTGATGAATTTATTAACCGTCAAGCTAAGATTAAAAATATCGGTGATTCTGTCTATTTAGGCAAAAGTTTAGATACTCTTTTAGATAGAGCTGATAATTATAAAAAACAGTTTGATGATGATTTTATTTCCATCGAACATATGATCTTAGGTTATGCACAAGACGATCGATTTGGCAAGAAATTATTACAAGAATTTAACCTAGATGAAAATAAATTAAAATCCATTATTAAAGATATTAGAGGAAGTCAAAAAGTGAGTGATCAAAATCCAGAAAATAAGTATGAATCTTTAGCGAAATATGGACGAGATTTGACGGAATTAGCAAGGCTTGGTAAACTCGATCCTGTCATCGGTAGAGATGATGAAGTTCGCCGTACTATTCAAATTCTCTCCCGTCGTACAAAAAACAATCCTGTGTTAATTGGTGAGCCGGGGGTGGGTAAAACTGCGATTGTGGAAGGATTAGCCCAACGTATTATAAACCGAGATGTGCCTGAATCTCTGCTCGATCGAACTCTCATTGCCTTAGACATGGGCAGTTTAATCGCTGGTGCAAAATATCGAGGGGAATTTGAAGAAAGACTTAAAGCCGTATTGAAGGAAGTCACGGAATCTCAGGGGAATATTGTCCTTTTCATCGATGAAATTCATACAGTTGTAGGGGCAGGGGCGACTCAAGGAGCGATGGACGCAGGAAACCTCTTAAAACCCATGTTAGCACGGGGCGAATTGCGTTGTATTGGGGCGACTACCCTCGATGAATACCGCAAGTATATCGAGAAGGATGCCGCCTTAGAGAGACGTTTTCAGTCGGTTTTCGTAGGTGAACCCAATGTAATTGATACTATCTCAATTTTGCGCGGTTTGAAAGAGCGTTACGAAGTCCATCACGGGGTGAAAATTGCCGATACCGCTTTGGTTGCCGCCGCTATGCTTTCTAATCGTTATATTGCCGATCGATTTTTACCTGATAAAGCTATTGATTTAGTGGATGAATCTGCCGCTAAATTAAAGATGGAAATTACCTCAAAACCAGAGGAATTAGATGAAGTCGATCGAAAAATTTTACAACGAGAAATGGAGCGTTTATCACTGAAAAAAGAGGTAGATCAAGCATCTGTTGAAAGACGAGAAAAATTAGAGCAAGAATTAGCTAATTTAAAGGAAGAACAATCGGCTTTTAATGCTCAATGGCAGGGGGAAAAAGAAGCTATAGATCAAATTCGTAGTTTAAGAGAATCCCTCGAAAAATTGAACGTAGAAATTCAACAAGCCGAGCGGGATTATGACTATAATAAAGCTGCCGAATTAAGATACGGAAAATTAGCTGATATTCAAAAAGAGATTAAAAATAAAGAAACTTTATTAGCGGAAAAACAAACCTCTGGTAAATCACTTTTACGGGAAGAAGTTGAGGAGTCGGATATTGCCGAAATCATCTCAAAATGGACTGGTATTCCTATTAGTAAATTAGTGGAATCTGACAAAGAAAAACTACTACATCTTGAAGAACAACTGCACGATCGAGTAATCGGGCAAAATGAGGCAGTTATCGCCGTTTCTGACGCTATTCAGCGCTCTCGTGCTGGTTTAAGTGATCCTAATCGCCCTACCGCTAGTTTTATCTTTCTAGGGCCTACAGGTGTAGGTAAAACCGAACTTGCCAAAGCCTTAGCAGGTATTCTCTTTGACACTGAAGATGCGATCGTGCGAATAGATATGTCAGAGTACATGGAAAAACATACCGTTTCCCGTTTAATGGGTGCGCCTCCGGGATACGTTGGCTATGAAGAAGGAGGACAATTAACGGAAGCGATTCGCCGTCGTCCTTATTCTGTGGTACTATTTGACGAGATCGAAAAAGCTCATCCTGACGTGTTTAACGTGATGTTGCAAATCTTGGATGATGGACGCTTAACGGATTCCCAAGGGCGTACCGTTGATTTTACCAATACTATCATCATCATGACCAGTAACATCGGTTCGCAGTATATCCTTGATTTAGCAGGGGATAACTCGAAATATGAGGAGATGCGTAGTCGAGTTATGGAGGCGATGCGCGGTAGTTTCCGCCCAGAATTTTTGAACCGTATCGATGAAATAATCATCTTCCATAGCCTTGAAAAATCAGAATTGAGAAATATCGTCAAAATTCAAGTTCAACGGCTAGAATCACGCTTAAACGAACAGAAAATGACCTTAAAAATGTCTGATATAGCCCTCGATTTTCTCGCTGAAATCGGTTATGATCCAGTTTATGGTGCAAGACCGTTAAAACGAGCAATACAAAGATACTTAGAGACCTCGATCGCTAAGGCAATTTTAAGGGGTGAATTTAAAAACGGAGACACAATTTTTGTCGATGTCGAAGACGAAAGATTGAGCCTCAAAAAAATATAACTGTAGGGTGGGCAATGCCCACCTTTTTTTGATTTAATTATTGGAAAAATTGAACTTGAGAATATTGCATTATTTTTTCATCTACTGTCATCATCGTCAATTCTAATTCTTGAGCTTGACAAATTAAAAGTCGATCGAAAGGATCATTATGAATTAATGGTAATTGGGCTAATTTAATAACACTATTTTCATCAATAATAAGGTTAGATATATGATATATGATGTTTTTTTCGTTGTTTAGGTAAATAAATTTCAGGAGATTCAGGTAATGGTAATTTTCCTAACTTATATTTAATAATTACCTCCCATAAAGAAACGACACTTACATAAATATCATTATTTTTATCTTGTATAGCAGTTTTCCAATGATTTGGCAAACGTTTATCAGCACTAATAAACCATAAAAAATATGAGTGTCTAATAAAATTTTCATTATTCAAATTGTTTTATAATACTATCTGGTAAAGGATCATCAAAATCACTTGGGGTAACAAATTCTCCTTCACACAATCCATAGGGACGAAATTCCTAATTACTATTATTTTTACGATTTTTAATAAACAAAAAAAAGTCCAATAATTCTTCTATTAAAAATTCATCTGATGATTTTTCAATTTCTGTAATTAATATTTGTTTGTAATTCATATTATTTATTTTTTAATTATTAAAATTATACTCTTAATTTAGTTGAGCTTCGATCGAACTTACAGACTAATTTATACTGTCAAATTTGCGCAAGTGATTTGTGTATTATGTCTTTTACAAAAATATTGTAAATTTTCAAATTCATTAGTACTTAATCGTGCTTGTTTGAGAATACTCGTTAAAGTACCAATCATTATCTCTTTGTATTTTGGTACGATCGTCGTTAATCTTCCCTCCTGCGTTTCTTTGGCAAATTTTACATGACTACCCTTTTGACTAACAATTTCAAAACCTGCATTATTTAATCTTCTTTTCACTTCCCTAAATGTTAAAGGTTTAAGCGGCATTGATTTCTACTTGTAATTTTTCTAACGTGGGGAAAATAGTTGCACAAGGAGGCTCAAAGTGTAATTCTAAGGCTTCTTGAAGATTCGCTAATGCCTTTATTTCTGTTTCTCCTTGACTCGCAATCTCAACTTCTAAACATTGGGCAACAAACCAACTTCCTTCTTGAAAGATTCTGGCGGTGAAAGTTTGTTTCATAGTTTTAATTAGTAATTGTAATTGACTGTTTATATTGCTTTAACACTTAACATCATAAAAAATATTATAGTAAAAAAAAGATTCCTTATCCTTCTCACAGAATTAAAGTTGAACTTTCTCAAATTGTAAGATGGTGAGCATTGCCCACCCTACGACTATGCTATATTTACTCATAGTGACTCCACATTCGCAAAACCTTAACTATCTTTTCTTCTGATAAAATTTGATAAATTAGACGATGCTGTTTATTAATTCTACGAGAGTAATAACCTGATAAATCTCCTCTCAATTTTTCATAGGGAGGTTGATAAGGATTTTCTGTTAAAATCATCAACAACTGCTGAGTTTGAGGTTTTAAACCCGCCGAACTTAATTTTTTAGCATCCTTATTGGCTTGTTTTGTTAGAATAACTGTCCACATTACCAATCAATATCCTCAATATTAATACATTCCTCTATAGGAGTGGATGCTTCTCGATGGATGGACTCTACCATATTAGGAATAGATTGAATATATAAAGTTTCTTGGATTTCATTCCATTCTTGCTCGGAAATTAAAATTGCTTTACCTGTTGTTTCTTCAATCAAAACAGGTTGATGTTTTTTGTTAATCTCAGCAATTATTTTAGGAAAATCAAATTCTGGTTGATTAATTTTTATAGTTTCCATCTTGGTTGAAATTTTTATCAGCTTTACTTATTCAATCATAAACGATGCCTTTAAAAAATTGTAATAACTCTAAATCCAGTCTTAAAATTGTGAGAGGGTGGGCAATGCCCACCCTACGACTTTTTCAGCCCATCCTAAGTAATCCAATTATTTCGCCGAAAACAAAACTCCAAAAACAATAAAAATAACAAAAATCCAAAATAAATCCGAAAAAATACTACCAATACCAGTGAATAAACCATGAATGGTGTCTGTTACAATCCACCCTAAAAATAATGTTCCAAGATTTTCTAATGCTACTGTCATAATGATTACCCCTAAAGTTTCTATTACATTACTAATAATAATTCACAAAATAACTAATATGGTATTATGTAGAGACTGATAAAGAAGGAAGTTTTATAAAAAATTATTACAAAAGACTTCTTTTAGCTTAAAATGACTGATAAAGACTGAAATCAACTTTGAATAATAGTTATGGATACTCAAGAACTGGTGAACTATTTAGATGAATTGCTATACGACTCTACAGGAAAGCACATCGATAGTTTGCAGGTTGCTATTTTAAAGGGTGTCTTAAATGGAGAGAAATATAAGGATATTGCAGACAAATATAAATGCAGTGCTAGTCATGCTAAAGATGAAGCCTATAAACTCTGGCGATTACTTTCACAAACTTTCAATGAGGATATAAATAAGTCTAATTTAAAGGCTACTGTTGACAGAATAATAACGAAAAATACTGCAAAAAATAATTATGGTTTTATGGTAAATAATAATAAAATCGATCAAGTTAATATTTGTCGTAATTCTCAGTCTAAAATAGAAGAAAATGAGGATATTATTAGTGATGATAAAATTTTAATTGACTCTGCACAAAAGAAGATTAAAAGAGATACGATTCCTCGTTTAATGAAGTTAGGATTAAATGCTGAACAAATTGCGGAAGCGTTGGATTTACCTATTCAAGAAGTAAGAAAAATTATGTCTTAAACTGGATAAGGTGAGAAGTTCGATCGAAAATCGGTTATGATCCAGTTTATGGTGCAAGATCTTTAAAACGAGCAATACAAAGATACTTAGAGAGCTCGATCGCCAAGGTAATTTTAAGGGGTGAATTTAAAAACGGAGACACAATTTTTGTCGATGTGGAAGACGAAAGATTGAGCCTCAAAAAAGTCTAACTGTAGGGTGGGCATTGCCCATCTTTTTTGATTATAATTTAAACAAGAAATAAGATTTTAAATTATCATTTTGAGAATATTTAAAAATAAAAGTTTTGATAGATTTACTAAAAATGAAAAAATCAAAGATCAAGATTTATGGGAAGCTGTTGAAAGAGCAAATAAAGGTTTAATTTCTGCTGATTTAGGTGGTGGTTTAATTAAACAAAGAATTGCTCGAAAAGGACAAGGAAAATCTAGTGGATTTCGTTCTATTATTATTTTTAAAGCAGATGATCGGGCGTTTTTTGTTTATGGTTTTGCTAAAAATCAACAAGATAATATTAATGAAAAAGAATTAATAGCACTAAAAAAATTAAGCAATGAATTGCTATCATATTCTGAACAAGATTTATTAATAGCAATAGAAAAAGGTATTTTAAAAGAGATAAAAGTATGAAAAATAAAAATGTTTATCAAAGTGATATTTTAGCCTCTATTCATGAAACTGCTTATGATTTATACTCCGCAGATTTGTTAAGTGAATCTAAAATGAAAGAATTTGATGAGATATGTTTAAGTCCAATTCAATCTTTTAAACCAGAAGAAATTAAAGCTATTCGTCAAGAACAAAATGTAAGTCAAGAAGTATTTGCCAAATATTTGAATGTATCTTCTGGTTTAATTTTACAATGGGAAAATGGAGAAAAAAAACCTAAAGGCTCATCTTTAAAATTGTTAAATCTTGTTAAAAATAAAGGAATTTCGATTTTGATATAAAGGAGGTTCAAAGTGTAATTTTACGGCTTCTTGAAGATTAGCTAATGCTAACATGATAGTAAATATTATAGTAGAAAAAAAGATTGTTTATCCTTCTCAAAGAATTAAAGTTGAACTTCCTCAAATTGTGAGATGGTGGGCAATGCCCACCTTTTTTTGATTTAATTATTGGAAAAATTGAACTTGAGAATATTGCATTATTTTTTCATCTACTGTCATCATAATCAATTCTAATTCTTGGACTTGACAAATTAAAAGTCGATCGAAAGGATCATTATGAATTAATGGTAATTGGGCTAATTTAATAACACTATTTTCATCAATAATAAGGTTAGATATATGATGTTTTTTTCGTTGTTTAGGTAAATAAATTTCAGGAGATTCAGGTAATGATAATTTTCCTAACTTATGGATCTTCTACAGTAGTTATGATAGATTGTTAAATTACTGACCAATTTAATAAGATTCTTCGCTGAAAATTCTCAAAATTTGTCATGCCATAAGCTCTTCTCTTAATCAATTTAATTTTTTGATTAATTCCTTCTAATATACCTTGACTTGTCCTATTGTCAAAATAAGCTAATATTTCATTGAGCCATCTCCTTATTGTTTGACAACTTTCTGGAAAATATTTTTGTGCTGATTTCATCCATTCTGCAATTTTATCCAATGCTTTTTCCTCAGTTATATCACTTTCAAATATATCTCTCCACGCCTCTTTTTCTTCATACATTTTTATTAACTTCGGTGCTACTTTTTTGACTTCTTCTAGTTTCTCCTTTTCTATTTCATTTAGCTTTTCTTTCTTCTTTAATAAAGTGGTAATCGTTTAACTCGTATGAATACCGTAAATTCGTTAGAAAATATTATCATTAATTATCAAAATAGAGGTTTTAATTTTTATACCCTTAGTAATGCAATAAAATATGTAATTAATGAACTCAACTACTATATTTATCATGCCATTCATCAGGAGTAATCGGAATGACATTATCTTCCTTTTCGATTCTTTCTATTGCTTCTAATATTTTAGCTCGATCGAAACTAGATACAATATCATTAAAAGTTTAGGTAGCAGTGGCTTTGGGAATACATTTTTAGCTCAAGATTTACAGATGCCTTCGGGAAGACAGGTTGTCATTAAAAAACTCAAACCCCATCATAACTTGCTAATATGTGAACTCTGGAAACTGATTTTACGAAAAAAGTAAAATATTATTCATTACTAGGGGAATGTGTTGTTAAACTAAATAATAGACATTTAATTATTCCAGAATTGAAAATCTGATAGTTGCCATGAACCCACTCAATCAAGCATATCAATTATTTATTGACGAAGTACCAGAATATTTACAGGAAATTGAGAACGGCTTACTAAATTTGCGGGAAGATAAAAGTACTCCTAGGGTTCATGGTATGATGCGATCGGCACATTCCATCAAAGGTGGTTCGGCAAGTGTCGGTTTACAAGGTATTAAAAACATTGCCCACAAATTAGAAGACTATTTGAAAGCCCTTTATAATGAAGATTTAGTCGTTGATACTGAGTTAGAAGATTTATTTTTACAGGGTTATGATTGTTTAGCCATACCTTTAAGAGAATTATTACAAACGGGAGATTTCGATCGAAAACAAGCCCAAATTAGGGCAGATGAGGTATGGGAAAAACTAGAGTTAAAACTAGGAAACGCCCTCAAACAAGTAGAAAACTATCTCCCCTCCTCTGAAGATTTAGGCATTGATATGGTAGCTTCCATTTTTGAAGTGGATGTTGCCCAAGAAATACGCCGTTTAAAGGGTTTAGTTGCCTCTCCCGAAAGTTTTGATCCCCCCCAAGAATTACAAGAATCCCTCGACATTTTGACGGGATTGTCAGAGTTTGTTAACTTATCAGGATTTTCTTTACTGACAAATATCACTCAACAAGCCTTAGACAAACATCCTGATAAAGCCGTTACCATTGCTAAATTATTTGTACAAGATTTAGATAAAAGTCGGGATGCGGTGTTAATGGGCGATCGAACCGAAGGCGGAAACCCTTGCTCTGCCTTACTCACCCTCGCAGAAGACACCAGCGCCGAAGTAGAAATTAACATTATTGAACAGCTAACGGAAAATTATCAGGTTAGCTTTAATATAGATGATCCTAGTTATCAATTTTTTATGGCAGAAGTGCCAGATTTATTGCATAACCTCGAAAGCGGATTATTGACAGTTCAAGATGATAAAAGTATCTCTAAAGTTAATGATATGATGCGATCGGCACATTCCATCAAAGGTGGTGCAGCCAGTGTTGGTTTAGAAGGCATCAAAAATATTTCCCATAGATTAGAAGATTATTTAAAAGCCTTATTCGATGAAAGTGTCATAGTTGATGATGAATTAGAAACCTATTTATTAGAAGGTTTTGACTGCTTAAAAAATGCTCTTTCTGAACAAATAGAAACAGGAAGTTATCAACCAGAATGGGAAGAAAATGCCTCTGTTGTTTGGGATAAATTAGGACAAAAATTAGGTCATATTCAGGTTAATGATTATCTACCTTCTTCTGCTGATTTAGGGGTGGATTTAGTGGCATCGTTGTTTGAAGTGGATGTTTTACAATTAATCGAACAACTCAAAGAAAGTCTTAATAATTTACCGATTATTGAATTGCAAAATGAAGTCACTTTACAGCTAGAAATGTTAGTGGGTTTTAGCGAAATAACCAACTTATCAGGATTAAAAAATATTGCCGATACCGTCTCTTTAGCTATCCAAAATTATCCCCATCGCATTCAACAAATTACCTCCTACTTGATTAATGATTTGACAGAAGCAAGACAACAAGTATTAGAGGGAGATCGAGATCAAGGAGGTCAACCCTGTGCTAATCTTCAAGAGTTAGCAGGATTAACAGACATTAACAACTCTAAAGAATCAACTCTCGACTTTGGGGAATTATTATCAGAATTTAATGATCAAGGTTCTGATGATGTCCTTCAAGAAAATGCCACCATATCCACAAAAAGCAATAATATTGAGGTTTTAAGCGGTGATGAGGGCAAATTTAACCTAACTGAAGATTTCGTCATGGAAAATGACAATTATCAAAGAAATGAAGGAGATTTGATGGATTTTGCTTCCCTCGCAGAAAATTATGACACAAATCAAGAAGAAAATATCCCTGTTTTTGAAGAATTAGTTAATGAATTTAATGATTTTAATCAAGAAGAACAAATAGTAGAATTTGGTAATTTAGTTAGTGATTCTGAACAAGAAAAAAATGTCTCCGTATTTTCAGAATTAGCTGAAGAATTTAAAGACTTTAATCAAGAAGAACAAATAGCAGAGTTTGGTAATTTAGTCAATGAAACTAATGATTTTAACCAAGAAGAAAATACCTATGATTTTGGTAATTTAGTTAATGAAACTAATGATGACTTTAATGAAGAAATAAATATTTTTGAATTTGGGGATTTTTCCGACAATAATTTCACCTCTGATGACAATTTTAATGACAATGGAGAAGAAGACAGTATTTCTGAGCAACAAAAAGAATTACAAGCCCAAGCCTACGAATTTTATCTCGAAGAAGCAGTAGATTTGATCTCCCTCATCGATAATGGTTTAGAAAATGCCTTAGAAACTAGAGACATCAACGAAGTTAACGAAGTGGCACGGGCGGCGCATTCCTTGAAAGGTGGTGCGAGAAGTGCTGGTTTAGAGGATTTAGGCAATATTGCTTTGAGGGTAGAAAAGAGCTTAAAAGCCTTATTCAATGAGGAGATTCCCTTGAATGATGACATCAAAGCCTATATTCGTACGGTTTATCAGTTACTACGTCAACCCTTGATAGCAAGGTTAGAAAATCAAAGTTTTGATGAAAAAACAGCGTTAGATTCTGTCAATGAGCTTTGGGGAGAGTTTGAGGCACAATACGGGGAACAAATTGCGAAATCTGAAGAATATTTGCCTTCTTCCAGTGATTTAGGCATCGATATTGCTACTTCTATTTTTGAAGTGGATGTAGTGGAAGGTATCGCTACTTTACAAGAAGCCTTGAATCAAGGCAATGAAGGGGAAATGTATGATTTAGTTTCGATGCAAATTGATGTCTTCTCTGGTTTTGGGGAGATGTTGGCGTTACCCGGTTTTGTGGCTATCTGTGAAACCGCAGGAAAGGCTCTTGACTGTAACCCAACCGCAATTTTTGCCATTGCTCAGGCTTTTATTAATAACCTAGAAATTGCTCAAAAGCTAGTAATGGAGGGCGATCGAGAGTCTGGAGGAGAACCTAGTACAGAGCTATTAGCCTTAGCGGGAGAAGTCATCACCCAGCCAGTATTAGAAGAAAATACAGAAGAATCGATCGACACTTCTGATCAATCCTACAGTTTCTTTATGGAAGAAGCACCAGAATTGTTAGAAATCATCGAAAATAGTTTGTTAACTCTCAAGGACGATCGAAGTACTCCTAAAGTTCATGAGATTATGAGAGCTGCTCATTCTTTGAAGGGGGGCTCGGCAAGTGTTGGTTTAGAAGCAATTAAGACGATTTCTCACCAATTAGAAGACGCTTTTAAAGTACTTTATGATCCTAACATTGAATTGGATGATGAATTAGAAGGTTTATTGTTAGATGGTTTTGATTGTCTAAAAAATGCCCTTACTCAACAAATTGAAACGGGTAGTTATAACCCCCAAGAAACTTTAACTACGGCGAATGAAATTTGGGTAAGACTTAATGATAAACTCGGAAGTGCGCTCGATCGAGTCAATGATTACATTCCCTCATCTACGGATTTAGGGGTGGATATTGTGCAATCCATGTTTGAGGTGGATGTAGAAGAAGAATTGCAACGTCTCAAAGATGTCATTGCCAACCCCACGGCGCAACCTTTAGCGGGAGAATTACGAGCAACCTTAGAAGTATTCTCTGGTTTTGGCGAAATGTTAGTATTACCAGGCTTTGCAGAAATTGCTAGATTAGGCTTAAGCGCCATTGAAAAAAATCCTACCCATGCCTTAACTATTATTAAAATCATCATTCGAGATGCCGAAGAAGCTCGAACCTTAGTGTTAAGTGGCAATCGAACGACAGGAGGCACACCAAGCCAAGAATTAAGAGAATTTGCCGAAAATGACATTCCTTTCGATGACGGCGAAATATTCCACTTAGACAGGGAAGAAGATGACGCTAATCAAGAAGCCTTAAACGATGTTTTTGGAGAAATTGCATCTAGTACCGATGAATTTTTTACCATTACCGATGAAGATAAACAAACTCAAACTAACACCCCTTCTCTTGAGGATGTCTTTAATATCAACTTTGATACCTCTCAAATTGAGGCTATTCACCAAGCTATAGAAGAAGATGATCAAGATGATAACATCCCCTCGATCGAAGAAATATTTGCCTCAGAATTTAGCGAAGAAGAAATCGAACTTTTAGCCAAAGCCTCGGAGTTAGCCTTAGAAGAAGATAAAAATATTACTATCCCATCTCTAAGCGAAGTCTTTTCTTCTCTGGATATGCCCATGATGGAAGAAGATAATCAAGATACATCAGAAAATGATACGGCTTCCCTTAATGACGTTTTCTCCACTAATGGCGAGATGTCGGATACAGATGAAACCTCAGCCGAAGAAGACGAAAATAGCGATTCACTATTGAGTGACGTTTTCTCTAACTTGGATATGTCAGTTATTGACGAAGAAATTGAGGAAGTGGTAGAAAAAGAAGTCAAAGAAGAGGAAAATCAAGAGTTATCATCCTTTACCGCCCTTTTCTCTAATGTTGATATGTCCATTCTTGAGGAGGAAGTAGAAGAAGTTAAAGAAGAAGAAAATCAAGAGTTATCATCCTTTACCGCCCTTTTCTCTAATGTTGATATGTCCATTCTTGAGGAGGAAGTAGAGGAAGTTAAAGAAGAGGAAAATCAAGAGTTATCATCCTTTACTGCCCTTTTCTCTAAGGTTGATATGTCTATTCTTGAGGAGGAAGTGGAGGAAGCTAAAGAATCGGAAAATGCCACTGTTTACCCTTCCCTCAGTGATGTTTTCTCCGACATCGATATGTCTGTTCTTGATGACATGGATGAAGACGAGGAAAACGAAGAAAATATTGTTTTACCATCTCTGAGCGAAGTTTTCTCTAATGTAGATATATCCGCTCTTAATCGAGAAAATAAGGGTAAAACAGGGGATGAAAAAAATACTCTTTTCCCCTTCTTGAGTGAGGTTTTCACCGATGAAGATAAAGCAGTTAATGCAGACACTAATCCAGAAGATACAGATTCAACTCCCTCTTTAGAATCTGTTTTTGAATCTGAAGACTTACCTGACAATGAAGACATCGAAGAAGTTGCACCCTCTTTAGAAGATACATTCTCGATCGAACAATCCAGTTCAGATGTACCTATTTCCCTAGAAAAACAAACTCAGGAAATTGTGACGAATAGTCAACAAAGTTTAGGGGATATGATTGCTCAAACCAGTCAAGATGAATCTAGTACTCCTGATGATTTAGATGAGGTGATAAAATCGATCGGCAATGTTTACGACAAACTACCCGGATTAAAAAGCCAAGAGGAAATTAAAAGTAGCCTTAACCGTAAAGCTAAAAAATCCGAGAAAGCCGTTTCTGAAAATAAAATTCCTACTCCCACCAGCACAAGTTCTGCTAAAACTAACTTAACAGTAAGAGTTGACTTAGAGCGTTTAGAAAGAATGAATAACCTTATCGGGGAATTATCTATCAACCGTAACGGGTTATCTCTACAAAACGATAAATTGCAAACTTCCGTCAAAGAGTTGTTAGAAAGATTTATGCGCTTTGGGCAACTAGCAAATAACTTACGAGATTTATCCGATAAAATGGTGGCTTCCCCCGATAAATTCCGTGGTAGTAATGGCAGAAGTAATCAAAATTCTAACTTACCTTTTGCCATTCCCGATGAAGCAGAATTTAGTTTAACCTCCGCTTTCGATTCTTTGGAGATGGATAGTTATGACAATATGTACTATATCACTCAAGGATTAATTGAACAGATGATTCAATTAGAAGAAGCCGTTGACGATATAGCTTTATATGCTGGGCAATCGGGGCAAACCGTAGAAAATCAACGACAAATGCTTAACCGTATGCGAGATGAGTTGATGTGGGCGAGAATGCTACCTTTAGGGGAAGTCTTAAACCGATTCCCCCGTGTTCTTCGAGATTTATCAGTAAAATACAACAAAAAAGTTAATCTCAAGTTAAGCGGTACAAGCGTATTAGTTGACAAGGCCGCTTTAGAGAAATTATATGATCCCTTAGTACATTTGATTCGTAATGGTTTTGATCATGGTATTGAAACTCCAGAGGTGCGCAAACAACGGGGTAAAGCAGAAACAGGAATTATTGAGGTTAAAGCCTATCACCAAGGCAACCAAACCATTATCGAAATTAAAGACGATGGAGGCGGTTTAAACTTAAACAAAATTGGACAAAAAGCCATCGAACGTCAAATGTTATCTCCTGAACAATTAGCGGTGACAACTAAAGATAATTTACTTGATCTGATTTTTGAGCCCGGTTTCTCTACCGCCGCCGCCGTTACGGAAATTTCCGGGCGTGGTGTCGGTTTAGATATTGTTCGTTCTCAACTTCGATCGCTTAAAGGTACAATATCAGTAACTTCCGAAGCTGGAGAAGGTACAACCTTTACTTTAAGATTACCCTTAACCCTGACGATCGACAAACTATTAGTATTATCCGCTAATAGTCATTTTTACGCCCTTCCTTCCGACAACATCGAAGAAATTATTGTACCAGAAGAACACGAATTGAAAACATCAGGCAACAAACGATTTTTATATTACGAAAACAAAGTAGTACCTATTTACCCTTTAAGCGATTTATTAGAATATCGTTGCTATGTAGCGCAAAACCCTTCCGTAAGTCAAGCCTTAGAAGTGTTGCCCACTCCTTCCGACTGGAATAACCCTTTATTACTCATGAGTTTAGGGCAAGAATTATTTGCCATCGAAGTAGAAAATCTCGTGAGTGAGCAAGAATTAGTCATCAAACCCTTTGGCAGTGCCTTAACCGCCCCTAGCTATAGCTATGGCTGTACCATCTTAGGAGACGGAACATTAATTCCCGTTATCAACACCGCAATTTTATTAGCTAACTTCTTGGAAGCTATGAATCCTTCGAGTAACCTTAACCGTAAAGGATTAGGAAGTATTAGTTCTAGTAAATCATCTACTCCCCCCATTGTCAATGCTTTCCAAGCATCTTCAGTATTAGTAGTTGATGACAGTGCTGCTATGAGACGAACCTTAGCACTATCCTTAGAAAAAGCTGGTTATCGAGTTATTCAAGCCAAAGACGGCAAAGACGCACTAGAACAATTACAACAGAGTTCTAATGTTAATCTCGTCATTTGTGATATTGAAATGCCTAATATGAATGGATTTGAGTTTTTAGGACAAAGAAGGCGCTATCCTGAGTTAAATAAAATCCCCGTAGCGATGTTGACTTCTCGTAGTAACGACAAACATCGTAAATTAGCTACTCATTTAGGCGCAAATGCTTATTTCACCAAGCCTTATATTGAGCAAAAATTCTTACAATCTATTAAGAGTTTAGTTGATCAAAAATCTCCTGTCATGGCGTAACGAATAAGTAATAAAAGTTTTATTTATGATTATCAAAAAACTACCTGACAACGTGATTAAATTAATTGCAGCGGGGGAGGTGATTGATTCCTTTACGGCGGTGGTGAGAGAATTGGTAGAAAATAGTTTGGATGCTAAAGCCAGTCGCATTGTCATTTCTCTTTATCCAGAGTCATGGAGTTTGCAGGTAGCGGATAATGGGGAAGGTATGGAGGAAGAAGATTTACTCATAGCAATTCAACCCCATACCACCAGTAAAATTACTTCTACGGATGATTTGAGTAAAATTCAAACTCTTGGTTTTCGAGGGGAGGCTTTACATAGTATTGCGCAGTTGGCGGATGTTAATATTACCAGTCGTGTTAAGGATAGTTGCGGTTGGGAAATTATCACGGAAAAAACTGAAGTAACTAAATGTTATCCTAAAGCGATCGCCGTGGGGACTATTATTAATGTTAGTAATTTATTCGGAAATATTCCTTTACGAAGACAAGTTAATCCTGAGTTTAAAAAACAACTTAAATCCATACAAATTTTAATTTCTGAATTAGCTTTATGTCATCCTCTCGTTACTTGGCAATTATTAGTTGATGATAAAATAATTTTCTCTATTAGTGGTAATAATAATCTCACAAAAATTTTTCCGCAACTGTTAAAAACTGTCAAATATTCTGACTTAGAAGAAAGAGATATAACGATTAATACTCCTTCTGAAAATAGTCTTTCTTACCTTAAGTTACTGGTGGGAATGCCCGATCGAATTTCTCGTCCTCGCAATGATTGGGTTAAAATAGGTGTAAATGGTAGGGTGGTAAAATGTGCTGAATTGGAGTCGGTTATTTACTCTACTTTTCATCGTACTTTAGAGCGCGATCGTTATCCCTTAATTTTTGTACATTTACAAACATCTCCCCGACAAATTGACTGGAATCGTCACCCTGCTAAGGCAGAAATTTATTTAGATAATCTCACCTTTTGGCAGGAAAAACTTAGAGAAAATATTGAGGAAATTTTTAGGTTAACGGATAATAATTTATCCACAAAATTTGAGAATAAAAGAGTAGAGAATATTTTTAAAGTTGCAGAAAATAAAGCGGTTTATCATGTTGATAATTTACCTATTAATAGAGAAGAAAATAAAGACAATTTAGGATTAATTCATTTACAAGTTATTGCCCAAGCTAGAAATACTTATATTTTAGCAGAACATTCAGAGGGAATTTGGTTAATTGAACAACATATTGCCCACGAAAGAATATTATATGAACAGCTTAAAAATCAATGGGAAATAGTCGCCTTAGAAACTCCAATTATTTTAAATAAATTACTGTCTAAACAGGTAGAAAATTTAACTAATTTAAACTTAGAAATAGATTGTTTTGGGGAAGATTTATGGGCGATTAGAAGTATCCCGAAAATGTTGTTAAATCGAGAGGATTGCTTAGACGCTTTAATCGAATTAAGTTGGGGAGGAGATTTAGATTCGGCTCAAGTTTCGATCGCCTGTCGTACTGCAATTCGTAATGGAACACAACTAACTATTGCGCAGATGCAAAATATCGTTGATGAGTGGAAAATGACAAAAAATCCTCATACTTGTCCCCATGGAAGACCAATTTATTTATCATTAGAAGAATCATCGTTATATCGTTTTTTCCGCCGTCATTGGGTATTAGGAAAAAGTCACGGGATATAATGGAGAATGGAGAATGGAGAATGGAGAATGGAGAATGGAGAATGGAGAATTGAGAATGGAGAATTGAGAATTGAAAATAGAGAATTGAAAATAGAGAATTGAAAATTAAATTTTTTATAGGTTTGTAGGGGTTGAATAATATTCAAACCTTCCCAAGTTTTAAGACTTATTTTAACAATTTTCGGAGATGTTTAATTAAATCGATCGTACCATTAAATTTCAGCTAAAATTTTTTCGGCTAATTCAATATCAAAATAAGATTTATTATAAGTATTTCCCTTAATTACCTTAAAGGGTAAATTAGATTCTCCTAGGTGATTTAATACTAAATTTGCTCGATAAAACTCCTGATTTTTACTATAATCATTGATGGTAATAACAGTTTTTAAACCAGCTCCAAAACTGGCTCTGAGTCCTTGATTGGTATCTTCGATCGCTAAACATTCAGAAGCAGAAAGATTAAGTTTTTCTAATGCTAATAAATAAATATCAGGGCAGGGTTTTTTCTTTTCTACCATATCCCCAGCACAAATAACTTCAAACCATGAAGCCATTTCTTGCCCTAAACTTGTATCTAATAATACCCTCACATTTTCTTCTGATGCGGTAGATGCGATCGCAAGTCTGACTCCTTCTTGACGAGCAGATGTAATTAGTCTTTTTACCCCAACCCTTAAAGGGATAGCATCACTAGCTAATAATTTAGCGTAATAGCGACTCTTTGCTTGGTGTAAATGGCGAATAAAGCTATCTAAAGGTTGTTTTTGAGGTAAATCTGGTTTATAGTGGCTTATAAAGTGTTTTAGGCGTTCTTTTCCTCCACCAATTTCTAATAATTTACCGTAGGTTTCTATATCCCATTGCCAAGGCAACCCTTCCGACTCAAAGGCAAGGTTAAAGGCAACTCGATGTCCGTCTCTTTCGGTTTCGGCTATTGTACCATCTACATCAAATATTAAGGCTTTTAAAGTCATCTTTATAATTAGGAATGAGGAATTAAGAATGAGGAATTAAAAACTATACACTATTTGTGATTCTTTCTTGAAATTGAATTTCTCCGTTATCATAGGTGAGAGTTTGTTCAAAAAAGTCGGCAATGTTATTATTTTCATCGGCTACTAACACTTTTGCTTTATGACCATGATTTATAATATCATCTCGATCGAGTTGTTCATAGGCATAGATAATCAAAATATCTCCCGTTTTGCACAATAACGCCGCACCACCATTAGGGCAAATTTCTCTACTGCCTCTAATCCCCGGTATAACATAGGTTGACCATCTTTGCGCATTGTTTAAGTTTACTATATCCACTTCCTCTAAGGGCAAAATACCCACTTTTTCCATTAAGTCTGGATCGATCGAGATACTACCGATATAATCAACATTAGCAGAAGTGACTTTGACTCGATGTAATTTACCGTGCATTAAGCGGACAATTTTCATTTAACACTCAAATAATAAAATAAAGTAGATAAATCTGTAATAGGTGCAGGAATCATTGCCCCTCTGGAATCTAATAATTGTACTAAAATCAAGTAAACAACCCCTAACAAAACTGATATAATTCCAGTAATTACCGCAACTAATTTTTTTCTTTCCATAATTTTTACTGATAATTAACTATTATAAAAATAATTTATACCTAACTACTCTTTTATCTAAAATTGAAATTTTGTTGAGTCGCTTTAGCTAATTTTTACTATTGGTTTTTCGTCAATTTATTTACCTATTACCTATTACTTATTACTTTTCTTCATCAAAATACTTTTTCAGTAACTCCTAAATATTGGTTAATTCCTTCTCTTTAACCGCTAAAATTTCATCAATTTTGGCTGTAAATTTATCGGTAATTTTTTGGATTTGATCTTGTAAATCTCGTGATTCATCCTCAGATATTTCGCTGTTTTTCTCCTGTTTACGCACTTTATCGATGGCATCTCGGCGCACATTGCGAATAGCGACTTTTCCTTCTTCTGCGTACTTACCTGCAAGTTTAACAAATTCTTGACGGCGTTCGGTGGTTAAAGGAGGAATATTCAAACGAATTACTTGCCCATCATTATTAGGAGTTAATCCCAAATCAGACATAGAAATCGCCTTTTGTAATTGATTCATACTGCCTCTGTCAAAGGGTTGAACCAATATAGTAGTAGAATCGGGTGTACTAATATTAGCTAAGGCTTTTAAAGGAGTTTCTGCTCCATAATATTCTACCATCACCTTATCTAGTAAACTAGAATTAGCTCTCCCCGTACGAATGGTATTAAAATCCTGTTGTGTTTTTTCAACACTTTTTTGCATATAGCCTTTAATTTCGTCAGTTAACTTCACAAAAACCTCCTACAATAGTTCCTACTTTTTCTCCTTTGACGGCACGAATAATATTACCACGATCGAAAAGGTTAAATACAACAATGGGAATGTTATTTTCTTTACACAAAGCGATAGCTGTACCATCCATAACCCGTAAATCTTGAGTTAAAACATGATTATAGTTTAATGTTTCATAACGACGAGCATTCGGGTTTTTCATGGGATCACAATCGTAAACACCATCAACTTTAGTCGCTTTGAAAATAACTTGCGCATCTATTTCCGCCGCGCGTAAAGCCGCCGTGGTATCTGTAGTAAAAAATGGATTACCTGAACCAGCCCCAAAAATTACTACTCTCCCCAACTCCAGATGACGTATTGCTTTACGACGAATATAGGGTTCGGCTACTTCCTGCATAGCGATGGCAGTTTGAACTCTAGTGGGAACATTAATTCTTTCTAGGGCATCCTGTAGAGTCATAGCATTCATCACCGTAGCAATCATACCAACATAATCAGCAGTAGCACGATCCATGCCGTCGGCGGAAGCCTTCACTCCTCTAAAAATGTTACCGCCTCCTACCACAATGGCAACTTGAATATTCAATTTTACCACTTCGGCAATATCTTCAGCAATATCAGCAACTACTTTTGGATCGATGCCATAGCCCAAATCGCCCATTAATGCTTCACCGCTTAATTTCAGTAAAACCCGTTGGTAAGTCATTGTTTTGTTGCCTTCTCTGTCATGATTAATTTTCTTCAGTTAACATAGCAGAACTCTTAACAATTGGCAATTAAGAATTAAGAATTAAGAATTAAGAATTAAGAATTGCTTCTCAGTATTTTGTACTTTCAATAAAGCCACAGTAAGGTTTATTGGTTAAACTTGAGGAGAAAGCCTAAAAATCCTCCCCCTAAAACTAACCATGCAGAGTTAACTTGATAACGGAAAATCACAATAGTTGTCACCTTGTAGAAGTAAGATAAAAATACCTAAACTTCAAGGAGTTAACCATTTACGAGCAGTCAAAGTTTTTGAAAAATTGGGTTTTCGAGTGATTCGACAAGGTAAACATATTTCCATGGCTAAAAACGGTAAAGTGATTATTATTCCTCGCTCAAATCTCATTAATGCTTATACAATGGCTGGAATAATCAAGGATGCAGGATTTACAATTAATCAGTTTCAAGAGTTACTCTAAAGCATTTATAATCTAAGATGAATTAATGACTCTCAAGAACAATTAAGATGAAAATAGGTGTCCCTAAAGAAATTAAAGATCAAGAATTTCGAGTTGGTTTAACTCCAGCTAGTGCAAAAGTTCTTATCGAACAAAATCATCAGGTATTTATCGAAGATAATGGCGGTTTAGGTTCGGGTTTTACTAATGAGGATTACGAAAAAATAGGGGCTACTATTGTTGATAGTGAAACCGCATGGAATCAAGAATTAATTGTTAAAGTCAAAGAACCTTTACCCTCAGAATATCAGTATCTTAACTCTGAGCAACTTTTATTTACCTATCTTCATTTAGCTGCCGATCGAAGTTTAACAGAATTTTTGCTCAAAAGTGGCGTAACTGCGATCGCTTACGAGACAGTACAATTAGTAGATGGAAGATTACCCTTGTTAACTCCCATGAGTATCATCGCTGGGAGATTATCGGTACAAATTGGGGCGAGATACCTTGAAAAACAACAGGGCGGAAAAGGTGTTTTATTGGGAGGAATGCCGGGGGTTGCTCAAGGAAATGTGGTAATTTTGGGCGGTGGCATTGTGGGTACAGAAGCCGCTAAAATTGCCGTGGGTATGGGGACAAAAGTTACTATTTTAGATGTGAATATCGATCGACTATCCTACCTCGAAACCCTCTTTGGCTCAAGAGTTGAATTATTGTATAGTAATTCTCAATACATCGATCGAAGTGTCAAAAATGCAGACTTGCTCATCGGTGCAGTATTAATTACAGGAAGAAAAGCCCCCATTCTGGTAAGTCGAGAGTTAGTCAAACAAATGACTCAAGGTTCAGTTATTATGGATGTGGCAGTGGATCAAGGTGGTTGTATTGAAACTTTGCGTACGACTTCCCATAGTAATCCTAGTTATATTGAAGAAGGAGTAATTCATCTAGGTATTCCCAACCTGCCCGGTGCTGTACCTCGTACCGCTACTCAAGCATTAAATAATAATACCTTACCCTATATTATCAAATTGGCAAATCAGGGCATTGGGGCATTAAAACAAGATGCTAGTTTAGCCCAAGGATTAAATGTACAATATCATCGCCTAGTGCATCCTGCTGTACAACAAGTATTTCCTGATTTACAATAATTCATTCTCTATTCTCAATTATCAATTTTCCATTCTTAATTATTATGCACATTCCCGATGGAATTTTACCTCCCGTAGTAGCTATTTCTAGTTATGGTATCACTGGAGGAATAACTTGGTTTTGTTTACGACAAATTAGCAAACAATCGAATTATGAAGAGCAAATACCGAAGGCTTCTTTGTTAACGGCGGCTTTTTTTGTTTCTTCCTTGATTCATATTCCTGTTCCTCCTTTTAGTATTCATTTAGTATTAAATGGTATTTTGGGCTTGGTGTTGGGTTATTTTGCTTTTCCAGCCATTCTCATTGGCTTATTTTTTCAAGCTGTATTTTTTCAACATGGGGGTTTATCCACTCTCGGTATAAATGCGATTATTATGGGTATTCCTTCTATCGTGGCTTATTATCTTTGGAGTCTCAGAAAATTGTCTTTATTTAATAATTCTATTAGTAAAAATATTTTAACTTTTTTTGTCGGTTCGATCGCTGTGTTTTTATCTGCTCTAATTTTTGTGTTTATTACCTTAAATACTATTTCATCAGAGTTTAATATTGACACTGAAAAAACAGCTATTTTAACCTCTTTAATTGGTTATGGTATTCAGGCAATTATCGAAGGAATTTTAACAGTGATGTTAGTTAATTTTTTCGCAAAAGTAAAGCCAGAAATATTAGATATTGATCAAAGCAATAGAAGGCAAGAAATAAGTTAAAAAATAAGGTCAAAACTGTCTAATTTTTGAATAAAAATCCTTAAAACTGTTCACTTTTTAGTTAATTTTTTATGTCTAAACCTCTGATTTTAGTGTAAGCCTTATTTAGTAAAAATTATAGTTTTTATTTTTTACTAATTTATCATAACTACTGTAGAAAAACCTTAATAAATAATAACAAGGTTTGTTACAAATTCATCAAAATACTTTTTGTATATTCTTTTGATTTAATCAAAAATTTCTGCTTCTTTTAAAAAGGGAGCATTTTGATCTTTTTCTGATAGTATAGGAGTTTTGTTTGAATGCCAATTAATACCAATATCTGGATCATTCCAACGAATTGATCGATCGAATTTACCTTGATAAAAGTTATTAGTTTTATATAAAACATCAGCAGTTTTTGACAACACAAAAAAACCATGGGCAAAGCCTTCAGGTATAAATAATTGTTTCTTATTTTCTGCACTTAAAATAACTCCTACCCATTGTTTAAATGTCGGAGAAGATTGACGAATATCTACCCCAATATCAAGAATTTCTCCTGAGACAACTCTCACTAATTTTGCTTGAGGTTGTTGAATTTGATAGTGTAATCCTCTTAATACATTTTGGTTCGATCGAGAGTGATTATCTTGGACAAAATTGATATTTAATCCTGTTTTTTCTTGAAAAGATTTATCATGAAAACTCTCAAAGAAAAAACCTCGATCGTCGGTAAATACTTGAGGTTCAATTATTAAAATTTCGGGAATTTTAGTAGCAGTTACTTTCATATTAATCTTAAATGATTTGTTTTAAAAATTATCTTAAAAATGTTGATTTTCAGGTTTATTTTTCTAAAATTTAACTATAGAATTAAAAACGATTAACATTCATCTATTTCTACAATTTTATCATCAAAAGACTTTGACATCATAAATTAACAAAAAGTTGGCAGTTTTGACAATTTTTATTCAAAAACTTAACATAAAATATGATAATATGTAGATAACTTGTCTTTTTTTCAAGATTTGAATGAATTATTTTTTATGGTTTTATGGCTTCTTTTAAAGATTTAATTAAATATTACGATCGATATAAACTAGCAGTTATTTTAAGTATAGGAGCATCAGGATTATTTGAATTAATAGATTTAATCGTACCCTATTTAATTGGTCAAATTTTAAATATTATCTCAGGACAATCTTTAGATAAATTTCTAAGAGAAATAGTAGAGCAAGTGGGTAATTTTGTCAATATAAACCCCGATGAAAAAAATTTATCCTTGACAGTGTTAATCACAATTATATTTTTTATTACCGTAGTCAGAGCGCCAATTCAACCTTGGGTTGGTTCGTGGTATCATTGGGAAATTGCTTTAAAATCTAGGCGTGATTCCTCTCAAAAAGTGATTGAAAAAATCCTCACTTTACCCCTAAGTTTTTATGACGAAAATAACCCCGGTAGAATTGCGGGGAGAGTCGCTAGAGGTATCGCCAATCATACATGGACATACCCCGAAATCGCAGGGCAATTACTACCTAAATTAATCAGAATTTTAGGGATATTTTTTATTATTTTATTATTGGAAAAATGGATTGCCATCGGCTTTATTTTATCTTTTAGTTTAATTCTATTTTTCACTTTAATACATCTAAAAAAATTAATTCAAAAAGAACAATTATTAGATATTCATATCGAAAATACTGAAAGTCGAACATCAGAAATTATTACTAATATCAAAACTGTCAAGGCTTTTGCCACAGAATCTCAGGAATTAATCAGACAAAATAAACGCTTAAATAGAGAATATCAAGTAGTTATTAATCGTATTCATTTAGGCTATGTAAAACTAGCGACATGGTCAAGAACAATGGTACAATTATCTTTATTTTTAGTATTTTTATTCATCTTAATTCCTACCCTTAAACAAGAGGTTTCTTTAGGACATTTTATCACTATTTATACTGTGGCAAGTATGGCTTATGCCGAGTTAGAACCTATTAGTACTTTGTCAGAAACCTTCGCTCGTCGCTATGCTTCGATGATTCGTTTTCATGAATTTATGAATCTACCGAATGGAGAGGATGCTTCTAGTTTAATTCCTCCCCATATTTCTCAGATTAATTACAAATTTACTGGTAAATTAGAGCTAAAAAATATCTCTTTTAGTTATCATCTTGAACGCCATGTTTTAAACAATATTAATATCTTAATTAATCCCTATGAAACTGTCGCTTTAGTAGGCAAATCTGGTTCGGGAAAATCAACTTTAGTTAAACTATTATTAAGATATTTTGAACCTTTAAATGGCGAAATTTTAATCGATGGCATGAATATTCGTCATCTCGATATTGGCGGTTATCGTCGTCGTTTAGCCATCGTACATCAAGAAGTTGATATGTTTAACGGCACTATTCTTGATAATTTGATCTATGGTAACTCTAATGTTACGATCGAGGAAATAAAACAGGCTTGTGCTGTGGCAAGGGTGGATGAATTTATTAATGAATTGCCTGATAAATATAATACTGTAGTAGGAGAGCGAGGTGTCAGATTATCGGGAGGGCAAAAACAGCGTTTAGGTATCGCTAGGGCGTTGATTATGAATCCTGATATACTGATTTTCGATGAGGCAACCTCCAGCCTTGACTATGAATCTGAAAGGGAAATTCAGAAGGCTATGGACTCTATTTTTGGTACTCGTACTACAATAATTATTGCCCACCGTTTGAGTACGATTCGATCGGCAGATAAGATTATAGTACTAGATCAAGGTTCGATCGCCGAAATAGGTAGCCATGAAGAATTATTAAAACAACAAGGCATTTATCACCGATTACATTCTTTGCAGGAAAGTGGAGAATTATATTAATTAGGGGTTGCCTCATATTATTTTACCTCAGTGAACCATAAAGAAAATGATGAAAACTAGACAGGTAGACAAGTGGACAAGTGGACAGGTAGAAAAATTCCCAATATTTGTGGGTTTTAAAAATAATTTTATTGACTCAAAAAAAACACAATCCTCCTGTCTGCCTGTCTGCCTGTCTGCTTGTCTTCCAAGTCAGTCCTCACCTATTTTTATATCGAACTCAGGTTATTTTGATGAGGATAGGTATCAGAGGGTGTAGTCGATGTTATCCAATATTCTTTTTGCTTGGGATTCGTAACTACCTCCAAATAAATTAAAGTGGTTAAGGATATGGTAAAGGTTATAAATATTTTTTCTGTGGTTATAACCTTTATCTAAACACCATTGTTGATTATATCCATCATAAAAAGCGGAGGGAAAACCGCCGAATAATTCAGTCATGGCAATATCCACTTCTCGATCGCCATAATAACACGCTGGATCAAATATTGTAGCCTCTCCCTTGTCAGTAAATCCTGCATTTCCCGACCATAAATCACCATGGACTAAGGAGGGTGATGGGTTATGATGAGATAAACTCGATCGAACTCTTTCGATAATTTCTTGACTATTTTTAAAGTTACCTCCTCGGCGATTTGCTAATTTCAGTTGATAGCCGATTCTTTTCTCAGCGAAAAAATCTGCCCAGTTTTCCATCCAATCATTAATTTGTGGTGTTGAGCCGATGGTATTATTAATATACCATCCGAAAGGTTTTTCGATTTTTGCTTGATGTAATAAGGCGAGTTTTTGTCCCATTAATTGCCACGTTCGAGCATCGCCCCTTCCCAAATTAAGGTATTCTAAAACGAGATAACTATGATTATTCGAGATACCATAACAAATCGGTTTCGGTACAACGATCGTATGGGTATTATACATTTGTTCTAATCCTAAAGACTCCCCTTCAAACATTTGTACCTGAGTCGCACTATTTAACTTAACAAAGTAACTAAGATTCTTACCTTTGAGTTCGTAAGCCTGATTGATACACCCCCCGCCGATCGATCGATAATTAATTAATTCAAAATCAGAATTAGTCTGTCGAATAATTGCGTCAATAATTTCTGTCCACATAGTGATTATTTTTTGGTTTTAATTTCTTCGAGAAGTCTAATAAACTCATGCACTTGTATCTATATACAACATCAAAAATTTTATTTTTCAGTATTTTACCTAATACCTAACACCTAATACCTAACACCTTGCCTTTATCAATAAATTTTAAGTTCTCAACTTATACCATATAGACTTTGAAGAACGATCGAGATAAAATTAGTTTTACTGATCAATTTTTTGTTATCCATACAATACCTATAACCATCATTAGTTTCTTTTGTTGAAAATCCTATTTAATTAATAATTCAAATGAGTGTCAAGCAAAGTTTAGTAGAATTACCCTTAGATTTAGATCGACAAAGGATTCCTCGTCATATAGCAGTGATTATGGATGGTAACGGACGTTGGGCAAAAAATCGAGGTTTTCCCCGTATTGTCGGACATCAAAAAGGAGTTGATGCCTTAAAAAGTTTACTTCGTTGTTGTGATGATTGGGGTATTCAAGTTTTAACTGCCTACGCTTTTTCTACGGAAAACTGGGGAAGACCTACCCATGAGGTAGAATTTTTAATGACTCTGTTTGAACGGGTATTGCGTAAAGAGTTAGCCGAAATGATGGAAGAAAATGTCAAAATTCGTTTTGTGGGTGATTTAACAGCTTTACCCTCCTCTTTACAAGCTGAAATTGCTTATTCGATGGAAAAAACCGCTAATAATAAAGGTATTCAGTTCAATATCGCCACAAATTATGGTAGTCGTCAAGAAATACTCCACGCTTGTAAATCCATCGCCCATCAGGTACAACAAGGAGAAATTAGTTTAGAAGACATCAACGAAGAATTATTCGAGAAAAATCTTTATACAGGAGAAATGATTAATCCAGATTTATTGATTCGTACTAGCGGAGAAATGCGGTTAAGTAATTTTTTATTGTGGCAAATGGCTTACGGCGAAATTTATGTTACTCCTACTCTTTGGCCTGATTTTAACCGTGAGAAATTTCATCAAGCCTTATTAAATTATCAACAGCGCGATCGACGTTTCGGCAAATTAAATAACAATTAGGAGAATTGAAAATGGAGAATTGAGAATTGAGAATTAAAAACTAACAAATTTTACTTGTCCACTTGTCCACTTGTCCACTTGTCCACCTGTCTCTTAATTCCTAATTTTCACGTCTTTAATTAACCATTGATTTCCGTTTTTAATTACATCGTAGGTGAGAGATAAATTATCTTGATAGGATAAACTTGGTACTAATGCACCATTACGATAGTATTGAGATTTTTCTTCCACTTTGGCAGTAATGACTCCTTGGGTTTCATCTTGGGGGTTAACTTCCGCAGATTCGATCGAAACCTTATGTTCGTAACGGCGATAGGCATTACGACTACGCAAATCTCGGCTATTTCCCACCCATTTAGATAACAAAGGTTCAGTTAATATTTTACTCAACTCACTAGTATTATATTCAGGTCCAGTAGCATTAACCTTAGCTTTTAACCATTGATTAATAATTTCCAAAGCAGTATCATTATTTAACTTACCCGTTTCCATAGGAGGAGGCGTAAGGCTAGGTAATTCGATTAATGGTTCAGATAATGAAATTTCTAGCTTAATTATTTCTGTTTCCCCCTTAAATAACATTCGGGAAGCAAAAACCCCGATCGAACCAAATAATAAGAGTAAAATGACGGAAGCAATAATTAAAAACTGATTATTATTATCTTTATCTAAATCTGTATCCGCCGATGAAGATACTTTTGGTAAAGGAATTTCTTTCTCTATTACCAACATATTATTATGGTGTACTTTTTCTTGTTCCACTTCTGAAGATAAAAAATCATCCAATCCCACTAAATCATCCTCATTTTCTGAGGGGTTATTCTCCACCAACAAAGAAAGATTTTCAATTTCCAATGTACTCTCAGAAGTATCAATTTCCACATTAGAAGAGTGGTTTTCAGAATAAGTTTGGTTAATAATTTGTTCTTCATAGTCCGTTTGTTCTTTTAAAGCGTTAAACTGACTAAAAGAATAGGAGGAATCTTTTTTTTCCGTAAGAGGTAACTCTAATTCTAAGGATGATTCATTTTCTGGTAATTCTGGCGAGAGAGGAAGATTAATTTTTTCTAAGTAAGTTTGTACTCGATCGTCCGCAAAATAATCTTGTAGAGAAGGATTTGTTTTACTCAGATTTTTAAATTGAGGGAAAACTTCCGTTTGTAACCATTTTTCTGTATAAATACACAACCCGGGTAACAAATCAGGGGAATCCTGAGACATTTCTTGAATATAGCTAATTACCTGTTTTTCTCGACTTTGACTTAAAGAAAATTCTGCTTCTGCTGTTTGTCCTAATAATAAAGCACAAATAGACTGCTCTAAATAGACATCTTGATGAATCGTCAAAGAAATAAGACTATTTTTCGCCCGAATAATAAACTCTGGTTTTCTTTCAGTAAATCCCCTCGCTATTCCAGCATAGGCGGCTAAATAACCCCCAGCAGGAGAAGGACGTTTTGCTTCTTCTTCAAAAATATTTTGTTGTTCTTCTGCGGTTAAATAAACTCTAATTTGTTGAATAAATTTTAAAAAACTATCAATATCTAATCCTGAATCATCTACTTTTTTGCTTTCTATTCCCCCTCTTGCTTTTAACATCGACTTTAAAGAATTAATTGCTTTTTCTCTTTCCGAAATAAGACTATTTTCTCTGGTCAACAATTCTAATATCTCATAGGGTAATAACTTCCCTAAATCCTGTTTAATTTCTTTTCTTAAATCGCTAAATAAGTCTTCTTTAAAGAGTAATTCATAGGATTTTTTCAAAGAATTAGAGGCAGATTCATATTGTTTTTCCTGCCATTGTTCTGTAGCTAATTCTAAATAAGCTAAGACGATCGTCAATACTAAATCTTGAAAAATTAGGGGAATTTCTTCTTCTTTCTCTGTGAAAATATTAAGTGGGGTTCGCTCCAGTAAATAAGGTTGAATTAAGCTAATAACTAACTCATATTCTCCTAAATCTAATAAAACAATTAAAGCACCAACAAATAAACTTTCTTCAATATCAATATTGGTATCAGAAAAAACCTCAGAATCTTCCGTCGAAAAATCTTCAGCATCTAATGTTTCCCTTTCTAAAGGAGAAGCTAAAAAAGATGACTCATATTCTAAACGAGATTCTTCTTGACTTAAAACATCGTATGCTTGTTGAATTATGTTTTTCCGAGAATTGATAGCATATTCCGTATAACCTTTATGGGGAAGTTGAATAATACGATCGTGATAGGCTTGTTCAATCAAGTCTGAGTCAGCCTGAACAGGGACACCGAGAATACGATAATAATCTAAAGAAATTTCCACGACTGAGTTTATTTATGTGAGATTGCTCGAAGATAGAGTTTGCTATTAAGAAATTTTAGCATTGAGTCACGAATAGACAAGAAAATTTTAACTTATATTTTCTTTAACAACCTGAGTAAATCTGAAATTTATATGAATTTGTAGATAAAGATAAACAAAACCCTAGAGATTAAGACATATAATTACTTTTACTACTTGTTTTGATTTCTAATTCTTAATGCAGTTCAAACTTAACTATAATTCATCTTTTTTCACTCCTATAATACTTATAACTCCTTTTTTTCTATGGGGTACAGCAATGGTAGCAATGAAAGGAGTTATCCATCAAACAACCCCTTTATTTATGGCAGGAGTGCGTATTTTTCCGGCTGGATTTTTAGTATTATTTGTGGCGATCGCCTTAGGAAAATCACAACCGAAAACGTGGCAGAGTTGGGCATGGATTAGTTTATTTGCTTTAGTAGATGGTTGCCTGTTTCAA